>JACQBW010000025.1 GCA_016194305.1 Nitrospirota bacterium
AAGGGGAAGATATTGAAAACCCATCAGGAAGAGCATCCATTCTCTTATAAGAGTTTTTTTTCATCCCCTTGCAGATATTTCTTCATCTTTTCCATCATTTCGCGATCAAGGAGCCCGACTTCTCCCCTCTGATCCATATATTCTTTAATCTCTCCCAGCCGGGTTGCGGCTTCAGGATTGCCTTGCAATCTCCTCGTTTTGGCCAGAGCATCTTCAAACGCATCAAACGTAAGGGTTTGGTATCCAAATTGACGGATCCGTATGACGGCTTTCATCATGGCTTCATTTCGAAATCGGGTCAACATTTCAGAAGTAATTTCATCGGCTTTTGCTCTCCGGGCGCGCCTTTCCGCTGCCTTTTTAATCCCGGAGCGGACAAAATCGGGAGAGGTCTGAAGGCGCTTCCAGGCCTCAGGCGACCATTTCATCTCTTTTTCCGTTTCGCTCCAGATCAGATGAAGCGATTCCTCGGTAATCTCTTTGAATCCTTTGGATAGCGCAATCTCTTCCGCGTCCTCTTTCAGCATCTGGGTGACAAAATCCATCGCCATGGGAGGCGTTTCCTGCAATTTCTTTCGAAGAAGTTGCGTGGCCCCCACTGTCCAGTTCAGCTTTGAAGGAGCAGCGTCATTTTTTAACCCAAGACCTTCTATCTTTGAAAAGAGTTCGGAGTTGACTTCGAGATGTCCCCCTTCTCTTGCGATCTCTTCAGCGATTCGCTGGGTCATCGGACGCATAAATTCGGGGACAGTATCGAGCATTTCTTTTGCCTTCTTGGTCCAGAATATTCCACCGGGCTGGGCCGGAATTTCGACGCCCGCCATCCCTTCATTCTTCCAACGGGATAGGTGCTCCGGCGTAATCTCGGCTATACCCTCCGTTTCCGCTTTCTTTTCGGCCAGCTTCTTCACCATCCCTCTCAGAAAGAATGGCGCCTGCTCGATTTTTTTTAGTGCGTCCGGTGTCCAGTTCATTTTTTCTCTAAATCAATACGGGCGAAAAGATTGCTTTTTCCAGACCATCCCAGAAAAGCTTGCGGGCTTCAAGCGATTTCATCGCGCCGGAACGGATCAACTGCTGGTCTTCCGCGGTATCAAAATGCGAGATCAGCTCATTGAATATTTCGGCATGATGGACATCCTGAACCATATGACAGGTAAAATATTCATAATCTTCTGCCTTGAGGCTGGTGTTCTTTTCTATCCCTTTCACCAGATAGGAAAACATGGTCGGGATGGAAAATTCATGTCCAGGACCAATCGCTCCGAGGGCAATTCGAAAATCATCGTCCCGCGTCAATTCCATATGCGTTTCCACAAAGCTTTCCACCTCCGAAAGTCGGATCACCCTTCCCCAGGCGTTATCCTCAAGCCCAAGAGATTTGAGAAAATTCCGATAGAGAGCCGGGTGACTCCTGAAAATGGTGTGTTGCCCAAATTCATCGTCGTATACATGTCGAAAAAGGGCCGCCGCTGAAGAATCGGGAATTCTCGGCTGAAGATTCGTCATATAATTGACAAAGATTTTAACAAGCTGATAATGCTGAAGACCAAATATTCTGATCTGATCAAGCGTGAGGGGGAGAGTCGAAAATTTCTTGAGAAACGGATGATGCACCGCATCGTGTTCTTCAATTTCCCTCTGCAGATGCTGAATAAACGGAATCATCTTATTCGTATTCCCCAATGTCCGATTACATCGACATGAATTGACCAAACTTACTTTTGACTTCGTCAATCAATTCTTCCGATATTTGAACAACTCCTTTTTCCATCGCCATACGCTCGATCTCTTTTTTCGCCAACGGTCTGATAAATCCGGGAATATTTTCAAGTTTCTGACTCGCTCCGGCCGTCCATTCAAAACCGGCCTGGTCATTCTTGGATTCATCAATGACTTTGGGCGTAACCACCTGGTAACCCTGCTTTTGCGCAAAGGCCTCGATTCCACTCTTGACCATCGGTCTGACAAAATCCGGGATCTTTTCCATTCTTTCCAATGCTTCCGGAGACCAGGTGACTTTGGGGACTTCCCCCTCTTTCATTCCAGCGAGCATCGAGGAGAAGGGACATTTTCCCGCTTCCGCGGCAACCTGTTCCTGCACGGGAGACTTCGCCACCGCAGGTGGCGATGACGCGATGGGTGTCTGCGAAGATTCTTTTAATGTACCCCGCGTCAATTCGAATGGTTCCGGCTCAGTTGTCCTTCCGCCCAATTTGACACCGAGGGCACTGACCATCTGCGTTTCTCCCGGATTGGTGACCATGGCTACCCGGCTCCCACAGGTCGGGCATTCAAACATCACCCCGAGTGAGTCTTCTCCCGGTTTTTCCACTTTTTGAAATAACATAAAGGCTTCGCACTTCATACAAACAAACTTCATAGTTCCCTTTCTGGCTGCCGATAAGCGCTCATCTGTTTTATTCTCGAATTTTCAGTCTTGCGACTCTCCCATAAATATCCGATCAGGGAAGTCCGAAGAGGGAGCACGTGGGCTCTTCCCAGCACCCTGTATTAAATCTATTTATTACCCCTAAGTTATTGAACTGCCATCTTAAATTTTAGCTGAGCGGCAAGTTTCAGAGCAATTTCATTAAACTTTTGCACTGTCGGTTCAGATTCGTCATTCAAAGGTTTGCCCTGATCGCAAGCACGACTCATTTTACGACTAAAAGGTATCTTCCCCAGAAGCTGAACCTTCAAGTCCTGACAGAGCTGATCGGAATTCCCTTCGAATAGTTCGCTTTCGGTATGGCAATCCGGACACAAAAAGCCGCTCATGTTTTCGATGATACCGAGCACTTTGATTCCGACGTCCCTGGAATAAATAATGGACCTCTTCACCACATCCCCGGTGACCTCTGAGGGAGTGGTTACGACAATCGCACCGTCAAGTTCCGGAATATACCCGACAATTGCCGGCGGCTTGTCCGCCGCTGCGCCGGGAGGAAGATCGACCAGTAGAATATCGAGATCTCCCCAGATAATATCACCTAAAAATTCCCGGATGACATTCATTTCAACCATTCCGAGCCAGATCGGAGAAAGATCCATCGCGCCCTTCCACTGCAAAGGAGTATCCTTTTTCAAAAAAAACTCCATCGAAGCCACTTTCATCCCATAGGGTCCAATCGGAGGTAGCGCTCCTTCCGGTGTCAATGTAAATTTTTCATCGCTCATTCCGAGCATTTTCGGAACACAGGGACCATTTAAATCGACGTCAAGTATTCCAACCTTCAATCCAATCCGGGCAAATGCCAGGGCCATATTCACGGTGGTCATGCTCTTGCCGACGCCCCCTTTTCCGCTGAGGACAAGGATTTTCCTCCGGATTCTTCCCATCCGGGTTTTAACAGTCAGGGATTGGTCTATCAACTGTTTCATCACCTGAGCATCATCAGGATATTGGAGCTTATTGAGGATGCTTTTCAGGCTTTTCGTCTCTTCCATGTCTCTATCTCTACTCGTTTTATTAAAATCGGATTCGTCCAGAACTCCAAAGCTCGCCTATTTTAATGGTTAAATATGCATGAATTGCCACGCAATTTCAAGGTCTAATTTGGAATGACAGCCTATCCGGATAGAGGGTGCTCCGTTTCAGAAACTTGAATTGGACCGTCAGATGATATTATGATCTAAATGATTTACTTTCTCCCGTTTTTTTTATATTCTCTTAAAAATTAAAAATTTGAGATCTTTATGCCGAATCCAGAAGAGCTCGATAAGAAATTTCGTGAAAGTGAAACCCGCTTTCTTGCCATTACCTCCCTGATTCCCGACGCCATTATAACCATCAATTCGCAGCATCAAATTACGTTTTTCAGTCCTGGCGCAGAAATAATCTTTGGATATAAAGAGCGTGAGGCCGTTGGTCAACCACTCGACATTCTTCTCCCTGCCCGATTTATCGAATCCCACGCAAATCACATTCAAGATTTTGAAAATCAACATCACAATTCTCTCACAATGGATTCACGCAAATTAACCCTCATCGGACGCCATAAGAATGGCCGCGAGTTTCCGGCCGAAATTTCTATTGTCAAATGGAAGCGTCAGGGTGAAATTTTTTTTGCAGCGCTTGTAAGAAATATTACCGATCGGATCCGGAACGAAGAAACCATCCATCGCCTGGCATACTATGACACCCTTTCCGGTCTCCCAAGCCGTATTCAATTTATGGAAAGACTTCAGGAGATAATCAGAAATGTCGCAGGGGACAAGCAGCAATCGCTTGCCATACTTCTCCTCGACCTTTCAAGATTTCAAGAAATCAATCAGTCTCTCGGTTCAGGTTACGGAGATTCTTTAATAAAAAGCGTTGCGCAACGGATCAGAGAGAATATTCATGAAAATGATTTCCCAGCAAGGCTGGGGGGGGATGAATTCGGAATTATTCTGAAATCGGATGCCGAGCATGCTTTTTCAGTTGCGACAACACTTTGCGAAGCCATGAGAAAACCATTTAAAATCGAAAACTTTCCGCTGGTTGCGGAAGCTTCCATTGGCATTTCTCTTTTTCCTGAGCACGCCATGACCCCGGAAGGACTTATTCAAAAGGGAGAAATTGCACTCTCCGAATCAAGGCGAAGCGGAACCGATTTCTCGATCTATGAATCGAAAAAAGATCCTTTCATCAATTCCAATCGCCTGGGTCTCCTGGGTGAACTCTCGCACGCGATTGACTCGGGTCAGCTCTTCCTCCTCTATCAACCCAAGATCGATCTGCGTTCCGGGAAGATTATCGGAGTGGAATCCCTGATCCGATGGAAGCACCCGAAGCGCGGGGTCATCCTTCCGTCGGAATTTATCTCTCCCGCTGAAAATACTGATTTAATCAAGAGTCTCACCCTCTTCGTCATCAAGGAAGCACTAAACCAGTTTCAGACCCTTTTCAATCTCGGAAAGAACCTCAATATCGGGGTCAATATTTCCACACGAAATCTTCACGATCCGGTCCTGCCAGGCCAAATTGTAAAAATGCTCATTGCGAACAAGATCACTCCCGAATCACTTGAACTTGAGATTACCGAAAATGCGATCATGGAATATTCGGAAAGTGCCCAAAATGTCGTCCAGCTTCTGCAACGAGCGGGTATCCACTTAACGATTGACGAGTTTGGAATCGGATATTCTTCACTCAACATCCTTAAGAAACTCCCTATTCGGTCGCTGAAAATCCCGCGCTCGTTTATCAAAGAGATCTCAACCGGAAAAGAAGACCTAAAAATCGTTCGATCGATTATCGACCTGGCCCATTCTCTTGAACTCAAAGTCACCGCAGTGGGCGTGGAGGACAAAGTAACACTCTTGAAACTGATTGAATTGGGGTGTGATTCGGCCCAGGGACATTATATGAGCCCTCCGATCCCGATTAAGGAGGTTTTTGGCATGATATTTAAACCTCTGGAACATTGGATCTAGTGAATGGGAGGCCAAAATACGTAAAGCATAAAATAAGTGGCACTGCTCGTAAATAGAGCGGTCAGGTAAAGGATCATGGTAAATGTTCCCAACGCCCGATGCCTTTTGGCTCCATCGGGGAAAAGATAGCTGATGCCCCCCTCCAATGCGATCAGCAACAATCCACCTCCGACGCAAAGCGAGAACCAGGCAATAAATAACCCGAGACTCGGGGGCCTGAATAGGATCCGAAGCGAAAACAGGATCAGCGCCAGCAGAATCGAGACTCCAAACGTCAGGAACGAAAATCTTTTGAAAGTTAGCGAAGGCACTCCTTCCCGAAGCACTCTTTTCCCCTCCTTCATGCCGGATGACCTGAATCCTAAAAGGATCATATAGACTGCCAGGATGATTCCGATCGTCACCACCCAAATGTGGATCGTCAGGATGGGTGAAAATAGCCATGAATAAAGGAAATCTCCGCCTCCGAATCCTTCCTTATTTTCGAACGCAACAGCTCCCAACTCCCGGGCGAGATAATAAATCACGAAATAACCGAGCATGGCAACCATTCCGACGAGCGTCAGGGTATGGTGGGACTGTCCCAGGCCCTTCTTGGCTTTAACCCATCCCAGCATGAACAAGAAGGTGAAGGCTATTGCCAGGAGATAACTGAGATCTGCTCCGAAAGTGCCGTAGGGTGAGATGAACCCGCTCTTTTCAAATAAACTTTTCATTTGATCGTCCTTTCATGGCGACATTTATCCAAATGTAAAAGAATAACTTTCTACTCCTGGTTCAAAAAGGATTAACGATAGAAGATGCTTGCCATACCCGCCCTGGTGGCGAATAATCCGATAGAGTTTTTTTTGCGAAACAAAGACTTTGCTCCTCCCCTCCGAGTCGATCACGATATCCTCCCCGGCCTCTTCAGAATTTAAGTAGTGGCGGTCTAGCATGACTTCCACCCAGATCCCGTTTTGATTTGTCCCTGCTACCCAATTGACGCTCTTGGCATCATAAATTAGGCGGACTTCCCCTCGCTCTCGCCCTGTGTAAAGCGCAAATTGGTCCTGGATATTCCAGGAGCCGGACAAATAGAACGCATTTTCTTCAAATTGCGGGGGAAATTGATAGGGTCGTCCCGAACCTGAAAGAATCCCGAGCGGATTTCCAATGAAACCGCCATGAAATGTGCCAAAAAAGATTTCGGGGGTTTTGATTTTCTGAAACTGGACCTCTTCTCCGGCCATCCGGTTTAAGTGATCTTTTTTGAATTCGACCCCGGTTTCAGTAAGAAGCTCCTGTATCTTATCCTCCGATTCGTCATACCGTCCTTCGCCGACCACTTCATATCGAAGCGTGCCATCCGGGCCAAAAAAATATTTGTGCGGCCAATAATGATTTCCAAAAGCATCCCAGGTCTTTTTCTGGTTGTCGAGACCCACCGCATATTTTATTTTGAGGAAAGAGACCGCTTCTTTCACTCTTTCAACCTCTTTTTCAAATGTAAATTCGGGAGTATGAATGCCGATAATGACAAGACCCCGATCATGATATTTGTCATACCAGTCATTCAGATATGGAATGGTCCGGATACAATTAATGCAACTGTAGGTCCAAAAATCAACAATAACGACTTTTCCTTTTTCCCGGGAGACGGCCATCGGAGAGGAGGTGTTCAACCACTCGTCAATGCCCTGAACTTCCGGCCCGATCTTCTGTTTTACCGATTCCCCACCTATTTGAACCAGGAGGAGAGGTGCAAGTCCCACGACAATCATGACAATCAGAAGATAAAAGAGGGCTCTGGCATTTGGGATTCTTTCAAACACATCCCTATTTTACTTCAGTTGATTTCAGGAATCTGCAAAAAAAAAGGGAGGGTATATCAATACCCTCCCGATCAACTCATGATGATTAACAGTTAAACTATTTTTTACCGAATTTTCGTCTCAACCAGAATTCAATTCCAATGACGACGATGACAACCACCACGGGAACCGAATAGACTTTTGAAGGTACCGGTGGTTTCAGAATCGTATAATACCAGGTGGAAATGGCTGTTTTGGCTCCTTTATCGCCATTGTTGCCATCCCAGGCATAAAACGAAGTCGGGATAAACTTGCCCGTGCTAAATTGAACGTCATTGTCTTTGTCCCCGGTTTCGCGGCTTCTTTTCAAAATAACGCGCCATCGTCCATTTGAGTAGTCCGAGGCGATCGCTTTGACATCCTGGGCCTCTCGACGGGTTAATGGACTCGCTATCCCTTTTCCTGTATACTCGGCGACACCGCCACTGGCATCCCATTTCCAGATATCCGCTGGATTTTTTTCATCTCCAAAAATGAACCTCGGTTTTTCCGGACTATTTAACGCTTCCCATTTTTGAGGAAACTGTATACCGACAGAATCATTAAATACCGTCCAGCCGTCGCCACCCTTAACGGCAACAGGTTCTCCCGCAGGTGGCACTTCCTTGACATCTGCCGGTTGCAACTCATAATTCCCGGCTTCCGCAGGTCCGACACTCTTGTTTCGATCATCCCATTCCAGAAGATAAGCGACTTCTTTATCGTTATAAAGAGATCTGACCCAGACTTCGTCCACTAACCGGACAAAATTCCTCGGCTTCTCGGTAATCTGACCTGCAAGTCCCACCCAGGTGGCTTCTGTATCAGCCCACGCGTTGCTGTTCAAATCACCCGAAATTTCCCCTTGCGTAAAGCTGGATTTCACGACAAAGTCAATGGCCGGTTTATTGGTATTCCTGTCAATATTTTTCTTCGGACAGAGCGAGATCACAAAATTGGCGACATTCCACCGCTCCTCAATACTCAAGGCGTCAGCGAAACTCGGCATCGGTGTCCCGTTCAAACCGGTTGAAACTTCTCTGAAAATATTCTTGGGATTATAAGGGTCTTCACGATTACCTCTGAAATTCCAGCATTTGTGGAGATCAGCGGGGAAGATCGGAAATCCCCATTCATCTTTCTGGGTTTTATTGCCATCTCCGCGCCCTTCGTTACCATGGCACTCGACGCATTTCCCCTTGGTCATGAAAACTTCTTTTCCTTTTGCGAGACTATCCGCAGAAGTCGAGATCTGCTTTCCAAAATCAATCACATGGAACTCTTCGGTATCTTTATCGAGAAAATTCCGATCTTTCACCAATTCCGTTCTGACAAACCGGACCACCTGCAATCTCTGGGTATCAGACAGAATACCTCCCCAGGGTGGCATCGCTGATCCGGGAAGACCGTGGGTTACCGTTAGAAAAAGATCCTGTTCGGTGGGTAACTCCCCTGACCCCGTATGTCGAATTTTGAAGGTTCCAGCGTTGAAATTTCTCGGACGAGGCCAAAGCCGATCCGCAGCCGGACCGTCGCCAGCGCCCTGGGGACCGTGACACCAGACACATTTCTTGAAATAGATCGCTTTTCCGGCTTCCAAATCTTCGGGACTGGCCTTATCAGGACGTCCGGATTGGGCAGCGGCAGCAGTCGGTTTACCGGCATCCTTCCCTTTGTCATCGGCTGAACTGACCGCGATCAGCAAAAAAGACGCTGCAAAGAAGACCCCTGCAAGGATCAAAAAGAAGAACTTGTTTTTATTTCGAGAGCCATTCACTTTATTCATTGAAAGTATTCTCCTTAAAATACTACTAAATTACTTCAAATCATTAATGGATTAATCCCAGGTTCTTGGATAATAACCGGTATGCCAATATTCAAATTCAATCACTTTCCAGATTTCATCGGTGGTCAAATGTTTTTCCCAGGGCGGCATGGCAGATGCCCAGGGGAATCCCTCTCGGGGAAGGCCAATTCCTCCTTTTGCAACACGCCAGAAAACGAAAGTCTGCTGGAGCTGGGCAAGCGTCCCCGGATCCGTAAAGTTTGCCGGAATGGGATTAAAGGCGAATGCGAACATCCCCGCGCCATTTAAATTGTCCCCATGACAAAAGTGGCAATTTTGAAAAAAGATCTCGCCCCCTTCGCGCACATATTTCAGATAGGCGACCCCTTTATCATCGAAAGGATTTGCCTTCAGATAGCGATCTTCGACTTTTTCATCATAATCCCCTTTTTCATTGACCCGGAAAGGACTCCTTGCCTTTTGCAAAATCAGCTCAGAACCATGTACCTGAATCGAAGCGGGTGGCGCCGGATGAACCGTTCTCAATTCAATCGGTTCCTGATATTTTGGATACATATAATTGTAAGAGCCATAACCTGCCAGAACCGGAACCAAGACAAAGGTGACCATCCGAATGGTCTTAAATCTGGGAGAGCCCCCTTCAAGAGTCTTTACAATGGGATCTTTAAATTCATTCCATGACTGATCGGTCGTCGATAGCAGCAGGAAAACCACCAGCGTAATCAATCCCATGTAGGTATAAAGAAGGGCCGCCGGGATCGGGGGGAAAATAATATACTTGAAAATAATATAGGCGGCGATAAGAAGTAAAACACCCTGGAAGAATTTGGAAACCCCTCTTCCATATACTTTTTTCAGAAAATAATTACCTGCCAAAAACAAAAATAACGCGAAAACTTCGACCAAGATCAGTTCTATGGGCATTGCGCCGGGTATCCACAATCCTTTCACCGCATTTCCCCCTCTTTAATTAATCCTATATTAATTTGTCTATTTGAAAATCACGACCTCTCACATTTAAGGAAAGATCGTGCGATTTATGTCCAGCCCGATTACGGGAGCAACCCATCTTTTTTAGCGACCGATTCGTCAATAGATAACAGGAAATCAGCCAGGTTTGAAATTGCCTCATAGGTCATTTTTTTTGAAAATTCTTTTGGCATCGGGGATTCATCCTTTTTAGGTCCCTGTCCAAACGTGGGAACAATGAAAGCGTTCGGATTAACGATCGACTCCATGACATATTCCTTGGGGCTCATAGCATGCGCTTGTCCTGCCGCAACTCTTGCCTTATATTCCGGCGAAGCAATTCGTTTCTTTGCATTGGTTCCCTCCATCAGGAGAGGGCCAACCGTACCAAAACGGGCTGCGGTGGTTGGAATCTTGTGGCACGCAATACAGCCCATCTTCATAATAATATCTTGCGGTTTATCAGCGCCGGTCAAAATAACAGGGCCAGACGGTTTAGGAGCTCCACCCGCTGTATCTGTACCGGGTTTAGGTCTTTCCGCTTCCGGAATAAACTTTTCATAGGCGGATCTTATCTCTTTCGCTGTGGGGGGTGTGGCGCCTTCCCGGACAAATAACCAGGTATCGACGGCGATCTGCTCCTCAATAGAAAGCTCAATCGGGGCCTTATGGATTGTCGGCATCGGACTTTCTTTATCATTCGATCCTTTTACGCCATAGCCTGGAACCACAAAACAGGAGGGACAGGAGTGGGATTCGGCAATATACTCCTCCGCGGTTGTAGCTCTTCCGCAGCCCGAACAAGACTCTTTGACGCTAGTGACTTGAGTCTTATAGATTGGATCTTTAATTCTTTCAGCGGCTCGGGCCGGAATTCCCGCCAGATTAGGCGCTCTTTCACTCACTACGCCGGCAAAGAATCCATGACAGAGGGGACATTGCCCCTTACCCGCTCCTTTTAAGGCTTTGGCGTCATCAAAAATGATTGACGCCCCCATTTCCGCAAGTTTATCGGAAGGCATCGCGTCGACATCCAGTTTTGATGTATCAACCGGGGCTGGTACTTCTCCTCTGGTTTGGGGCAACCAATTGGCATAGCTCGCAAAGGCTCCCGTGACCAGCATATAGAATCCGATTGTAAAAACCAAGGATCTGCCGGACTTTAACTTGGATGCAATGGCCAGAACGGTAAACGCGATTGCAAGAAGTAACAACGCAAAAGTCATCTTATCCACTGAATATCTCTCCTTATGACGGGTTTACTGATGATTGCTTATATGAGTTCAATTAATATCTATTATCAAGCCGATTTTTAAAAAGAAAGGCCTTTTATTTTTCAAATAAAAGGCCTTGACATCCCCTACTCAGACGCTCCCGCAATGGCATGCCCGTGTCGACCCGCTGTTTTCGCGACAGGACTGTCTTCCATTGAAGGAACTTCACGGTGACCGGACGAGAGTTCTGCCAGAGAGAAAACGAAAAGCGTGAAAATCCAGAATATAATCACATTGACGGACATCATATTCGACGCGAAACCGATCGGATGCGTAAACGCCCAGGGAGAATTATCTCTC
This sequence comes from Nitrospirota bacterium, assembly GCA_016194305.1. Taxonomy (NCBI): domain Bacteria; kingdom Pseudomonadati; phylum Nitrospirota; species Nitrospirota bacterium. The sequence continues at coordinate 11,604 of JACQBW010000025.1, forward strand.
ATGATTTCCATGACATGCCAAAAAAGGCGGACGGAAGAGCGCACATAACCCATCAGAGCCATCAGCCAGGTAAATGAAACCGCCAAAGCAAAAATCGCAAACTGAGAGCGATTCGATATGGTTCCCCAAAGAACAGGACCGGTTGATTTAGCCCCCTTCATCATCGCCACATTAATAGCCGTACCCACAAAAAGGCAGGTTAAAGTGCCGGCGACCTGAGGAACCGATAGGCCAACCCTGACGTTTGCTGGAATATAGTACCCATAAATCGCTAACCACCAGTTATTTGCCAAAGCAACCCCAAACATCGTAAAGAGCATCGCGTTTCCAAAGTTTTTCCATTTTACGGTAATCTCTTTATTGGCACGCTGATAGATAACAAATGTCAAAACCGTCAGGATAAGCATGGTATTTACAGCTCCGTTTTTGGCGGACATCACGCCAAAATTACCCACAACAGGATGCTGCTGACCGCCAATCGCTTTAAGTTCCGAACCGGTCATCACGAGCGTGTGAGGGGTTAGCCAGACCAGGAAAGCCGCCGTCACGCCAAAAAAGATATATTTGGTTATTTTTTCATACCGCTCGGCCCCTTTCATTCTCTGCATGCCATTAAACAGGTAATAAATTACCGAAAAGAAGAGGGACCCGATCAACACCGCCTGAAGAATGAAGAGCCAGGCTAACAGCCCTCCCATTAATGTAATTCCCATCTGTTGACGGTAAGCGTAAACTTCTCTCATCAGCCAGTATCCGGCAAAGGGAAGGGGAATCAGCGAACCGACTGCAAAGAACATCGAAATGTAACCCATCCAGTCGTAATAAGCTTTCTCTTCTTTCGTCTTGGATGAAAGAAATTTATAAGCCGAGTAAGCCGCCACGATACCACCGCCAAACACCATATTTCCAATAATCCGGTGGACGTTAATCGGATTCCACAACGCACTGTGGAGAAGATGGGCATAATTACCTAAAAACTGTCCTTTTTCATCCACCCCCGCGGGAGACATCATATAAGAGAGCCATGAATTAGCCAACATCATGAGAATCGTTCCGAAAACATTCAAAAGAATACCGAGGGTGGCGTGAACCCATTTCAGGAATCCTTCTTCCATACGATGCCATCCATAATAGTAGAGGTAAAGCGTGCCACTTTCGGCGAGGAAGAGTAATGCGTAGATATGCATAAAGGGTCTAAAGAGCGAAGCAAGGTAGGCAAAAAATCCCGGGTACATGGTAATAAACGTAAAGATCAGAAGCCCCCCTAAAATCGCAGTAACCGAATATGCCGTCAAACTGATCTTGATAAAATCATAGGCGAGCTGGTCATATCTTTTCGAAGCAACCGGATCTTTGGTCAATAGGCCAATCAGCTCGATGACCATGCAAAAGATTGGAACAGCGAGGACAAAGCTCCCGAAATAGAGATGTTGCTGTCCGATAACCCATACAATCAGGCGGCTCTCTTTTGCAACCCCCGGAAGATTCGGCATTGGATAATCGCCTACTTTCAATTTTGGTGCCGGAGGGCCGGACACCGGACCTTCGTTCTTGTAATAAACATCCTTTCCCATGACTGGCGCCGCCGGAGCAGCCGCTTCATCGGCATACGCTTTGGACTGGAAGAAAAGAGGAATCGCAAAGGAAAAGAGTGAAAGAAACAAGATTCCCAGAAGAGCAAGGGAGAGAAAATTTTTTGATTTTTTAAGGGCCTTCATATTGGACTCCGTTTAATGATTAAAGTTCTTAATCGTGTTTTGGTCCTCTTCTTATAAGCTTAAACCGCGATCTTACGATCGCTTTGGGTCATCGTTAAAAAACTGATCGGATAAATTCAAAATATTTCAAACCCTGAACACCCATGAGAAGCCAGTCGACAACTTGAAAATAAACAAACCATACCGCGACAGCTACGACGACTCCTGCGATCATGTTATTCATAAAAAACCCCCGTTTTTAATAAAACCAAAATAAGGAAATCGCCTTGAAAGATCATGAAGCTTTATAAGGTTCCAAACCAGAAAATAAATAAAACTGAGATGACAAAAGTGACGATATAAAGAATGGGTCCGGCGTTTTTTGGCATTTTTTCCTCGTCTTGAATTGACTTATTTTTAATCTACTTCTATTCGATTTGCCCGCCCTCTTTGTCGTGCAAAAAGTGTCTCCGGCTCCAGTGTAAAAGCGGATGAAATAGACTTTATGCGAGGGGAATGTACTACACTGTTTTTTTTTTGTCAAGCACTTTTCGCACATCGAAAACCAATGGTCACGTCCCGATATTCCGGCGTCATTTTGAACCTGTTAACAACCTCTCCGAGCCGGATTGTATCATTCCAGGATCCGCCCCGGATGACCTTGAGTTGGCCCCTGTCGGGACCTTTTGGATCGATGGTTTCGATATTTTGGTATCCGTTTTCCTGATACCAATCGTTGACCCATTCCATCGCGTTACCCGCCATGTCATATACGCCAAGCGGACTCTTATCCAGTTTGAAACTGCCGACAGGCGCCGTATAGAAATACCCGTCCCGTTCCCCGGAAAAATTTGCATTTTGCGGGAGCTCCTCATCGCCCCATGGCCATTTTCGTTGCACCTCCCCTTTCGCGGCTTTTTCCCACTCCGCTTCGGTTGGAAGACGTTTCTTTTTCCAGTGACAATAATCCTTTGCATCCTCCCACGAAACCCCGACGACCGGATTAAAAGGATTCATGAGAAGCGGAAGGCCTTCAGAACCCACAGCGAGATACCCGGCCAGACGGGGCTTCCGATGCCCGGTCAGGTCCACAAACTGATAAAATTGTGCAAAGGTGACTTCATATTTATCGATGGTGTAAGCACTTAGGAAAATTTTACGAGCGGGATGGACCGAAAAATCAAGCGAAGCGTCGTCTCCGAGCGTAAAATAACCCAATGGTATGTGAACCATCGTTTCAAGCTCGGGATTCGGTTTCACCCGACGGATATTCTCTTCCGATTTGGCAAAATTCTCTTTCGTTTTCTTAATTTTTTCCGAAAGCGGGGTGAATCCTTTTTCCGGCTGGAGTGAGCTAACCGAGGGGTGATTGCCTTTATAAATTGAATATTGGATAATTCCGACAAATACGAACATCAATCCGATATAGATCATGACGAGGTATTTGCTCAACTCAGGTCATACCTCCGTCAGCGCCCGGTCGATTGATCTTTGTCGAATTCTTTCTGGGTGTTCTTTCTCTCGAGCCATTGCCCTGCAAAAAGACCTGCCAGGAATACCGCCGCGGCGTAAAGACTCACATACAGAACATATAGAAGATGTTTCATCGGAAAACGTTTCCTAAGATAGGGGTTTCTGATTCCTGTTTCGATGTTCTTTCATTTGGCTTAACCAACGTTTCTCGGACCTTTGACCATACTGCATTCCAAGCAGGAAGAAGGTGGAGGTAAAGAGGATCATATATCGTATATAAAGTTTGCCGAAGATCTGGTCAATCACAATCACCGCAAGGGTCATGACTAAAAAGAAGTGAAGGTAGAATTTACCTTTAAAGCTCATCCGAACGCTCAGGCTTCCCGATTATTAAAACGCTCTATCTTGTTCCGTTCCCATTTTTTGCCAACCTGAAAACCCAGATAGAAAAAAAAGGAGGTCATCGCAATAACAGCCAGGGGATAAAGGAGGTAATGACCGATTTTTGAATAATAATCCATGCCGTGTTAGACCTGTAATTTTGAAAAGAGGTATTATATTGAAATTGTGCGATGAACGTCAAGAAATGAAATTTGAACTTGACTCGATTTCAAAAGAATGTCATTTTATAAAAATTCTTCGACGTTGAGACAGGGCGCTTCTTTGTAACTGGGTGAGGAATGAGGAATCATGGAAACTGAAATTAAAGACAAAAAATCAAGGAATAAGATTATATTTGATTATATCGTTTTGCTAGGCATGGTCGTCAATATTGTCATTGCCGTTTTTATGGTCCTCTATTATTTTAATTTGTTATAACAAATATTCCATGAGCGTCCCGGATCGACGCGAGCCCCTATTTATGATCCTGCCACATCTTTCGCACAACGGAATCCAATGACCGCGCTAGTCTGGTGCGGTGCCGCCTGAAATCTCTTGGCGGTTCTGACATTGGTCAGGACATCCTCCCAACTCCCGCCGCGATACACTCTGAATTTTCCGCTTTCAGGCCCTTTTGGATTTTTGAACGGACCGGACAAATAATAAGAACCGTCGTACCAGTCTGCCACCCATTCTCCAACATTTCCGGCCATATCATACAATCCGTAGGGGCTTCTTCCCGCTTCGAACTTTCCCGGGGGAGCCGTATATTTGAAATGGTCCTCTTCACCCTGAAGATTGGCTCTACCCTCCAAACCCTCGTTTCCCCAGGGCCACTTTAGACCCCGTTCACCTCTTGCCGCTTTTTCCCATTCTGCTTCGGTTGGAAGTCTTTTCCCCGCCCACTTGCAGTAGTCATTGGCTCCGTCCCAGGAAACGCCATTTGCCGGAAGCTCTTTTGAAGTCAATAATGCAGGGTTATCCATAAATACGGGAATGACCAACTTGGATTTCGATCCAATTCCTTTTAAATAATTCTGAAACTGCCCATGAGTCACTTCTTTAAGATCGATATAATACCCCGATAAATAAATTGTCCTCTGCGGAGATTCATCCGGATCACCTTCTACGGGAGGAGATCCCATTGCGAAAGTCCCCTCCGGAATCCACACCATCAGGGCATCGTCTACCCCTTTGATGGTTTTGAATTCCTTAAATCGGTCGGGATTCAACGCCTCGGCCTGCATCTCCTTGACGGCAGACTGACGCTTCCCTCTCCCGACGAAATCTGAAACTGCAAAATAAATAAAGGTGCCGATCATCAGAACAAAAGCCGCACCGGCAGAGATAATTCCGTAATAGAGGGCATCTTTTTTCATAAATTATTCGACTTAAAAAAAACAGGCTGAGACAAGAAGACCTTGTCCCAGCCTGAAGAATCCCATGACTGATCTTTTATTTCGTTGACGCAAAAGCAAAGTTTTGGGTGAGTTTTCCACCCGCTGCCACCGTGACCTTCGCTTCCTGCAGGCCTAAAATCGGATGCCACGCGTGCACTTCATATTCACCCGGAGGAATCCCGTCAATGCTGAACGTTCCGTCCGCACCCACGATTGCATAATAGGGATTTTCTACCGGATAATAGTAGGTGTTCATATAATTGTGCTGATCGCACTGCATATGAAGGATGCTGTCTTTCTTCCGGATAATCGTCGGTTTGTTTATGACCTGGTCCTTGTTCGGAAGAGGAAGATTAAAGATCGTCGAGCTCGAAGAACCGACTTCCTCATAAAGGTGAGGATTATGCAACACGCCCGTTGCCGCCTTGGGATCAGTCGGATCGGCATCAAGGTTCTTGACCCGGAATTCCGCTTTCTTCATTGCTACGCCGACGAATTTCGAGGGTCCGCCCTGAACCAGGAACCGGCAAATATCGGCATTCGTATCCGTACCGGCGAATTTAAACGGCTTTCCTTTTTCTACATGTTCGATCGCAACCACCACATCCTCTAGCGAGCCATCTTTACCGACATTCACATCATGTAAAAGGCGATGTCCCTTTCCATCGTTATCTTCTTTTCCGCAATATTTGGGCTGGGGGAATTTCTCAAGTTCAAACGATTTCGGTGCAGGCGCTGCTCCCTTGAAGGTGACCTTTCCGCTCAGTGTTCCTCCGTTCGCGACGGGCGCTTCGTCATAAGCCCATGCCGGCATTCCAACCATCGCCGACAACAATGTGGCCAAAGCCACTTTTTTACCAAAACCTTGCATACCTGCTCCTTTCAAAAATAGGGAGAGAAAAATCTCTTTTCTTCTCCCGGTTATATTATTTTTTATTCAGCACTCCGAAGTCCCAAAAAGAAAAACAGCGTCGCAATATAGCGGAAAAATATTCGGAAGTCAAGAATAATTTACCCCTCTTTTAATTGGCGCGAAATCATTTTACCCATTTCCAGTCCTTGCGAAAGACAGTCCCAAACTGAAACTCCTTTGGAATAATTTCCGGCCAGATAGAGACCCGGAATTCGTTTGAGTTCCCGGTTAATCGTCTCAATTTTTCCGGAATGATTCAAATCATATTGAGGAATGGCTTTGGGATGAATGGTCGTATGAAAAAATTCCGGTTTTCCCTTCAGTCCCAGAAGGGACGTCAACTCGTCAAGTGCAGTCTGGATCAGTTCTTCCCTGGATTCACGGATAATGTCCTGATTTCGGACACCGCCCGCAAAGGAGGTCACCACCATCATACCTGAAGGAGCTCTCCCTTGATAAAGATTCGAATTGATCCTAAAACCCAGAAGCGACCGATTCTCTTTCTTGGGAATAAGACAGCCTGAACCGGCAAAGGGTCTGGAAAGCGCGGAAAGGGGAAACCCAAGGTTCACGATAACCACAGGCGCGTAATGGATTGAATTTAGCTGATCAGAAATTGCCTCGGAAATCGGTTCGATAAGACTGGAACTGACATAGGCCGGAGTCGCCAGAACGACTCGATCAAACAAAAAGCGACGCTTTTCTCCTTTTTGAATTGCAGTCAGCGTAAATCCCGGGGTCGAAGAACTCCCTCGGGAAATTCCGCAGATCACTGCCCCATTTTCGAAGTTTTTTTCCAGTTTCTCGGAAAGCTTCACCGGAAGGGCTCCCATTCCGTTTTTAAAGGAAAAGAGATCGATCCGTTTCTCCCGTTTCTCTTCCCTCTTCTTCACCATAAATCCTTTAAGAAGACTTCCATATTTTTCCTCCAGGAGCGTGAGTCGGGGGAAGGTCGCCGACATTGAAAGAATTTCCGGATCCCCTGCGTAGATTCCTTCAATCAAAGGATCTACGACATAACTCAAGATTTCCGGTCCGAAACGACGACTGACGAACTGGGCAACGGATTCGGGTCTCTTCTCTCCCAAGGGAGCCACGAATGGTTCCAATCCGGCTCTAATTTTACCTCTGATACTTAAGAGGGGGGTGAAAAGAAATTCTTTCGGGGTACGTGGTATCGGAATCAGTTTTCCGTTTTTCAATATGAAACGGGATTTGGAGTCGGGATTCTGAAAAATCTTCTCCGAATCAAGTTGAATCTTGTGGCAGAACTCATCAAGCTCGGCATTGATATTTAAGAGCGAGTTCGGTCCCGTTTCCAGGAGGTAACCTTCTTTCAACTCGCTTTTTATCAGGCCTCCGGCCGTTTCTTCCTTTTCAAAGAGGGTGACCTGAACCCCCTCTTTCTGGAGGGAATAGGCAACCGAAAGACCGGAAATGCCTCCTCCAATGACCGCAACGCTCCCCTTCATAGATCGCTCTTGGGGGATACGGCCTGATCGACGAGTTCCATTCCTGATAATTTCATGGTGTAAAGTCGATAATAAAGTCCTTCCCTCTTCAGGAGTTCAAGATGAGTGCCAGACTCCATGATTCGCCCCTTATCGATCACCAGAATAAGATGTGCCGACTGAATCGTTGAAAGACGGTGGGCGATCACAAAAGTCGTCCGATTCGCCATGAAGTGGTCCAAAGCATCCTGGATCAACATTTCCGATTCCGTATCCAGTGCCGAAGTCGCTTCATCCAAAATAAGAATTCTCGGATTCTTCAGAATGGCCCTTGCGATCGCTATTCTCTGCCGTTGTCCTCCGGACAGGTTGACTCCCCTTTCTCCGACCACGGTTTCATACTTCATCGGAAGCGTCTGGACAAACTCGTCGACATGGGCTCCCCTGGAAGCAGAGAGAAACTCCTCGTCGGTCGCCTGAAGCTTGCCATAAAGAATATTCTCCCGGATCGTTCCACCGAACAGGAGAGTCTCCTGCGGAACAAGTCCGATCTGCGAATAAAGTTCTTTTAAATTGACCTTACTGATTTCTCTCCCGTCGATTTCTATCCTCCCCGAACGAGGATCATAAAATCGATGAAGGAGATTAACCAAAGTGGTTTTACCACCTCCGCTCGGTCCGACCAGCGCGACAATCTGACCGCATTCCACCTCAAAAGAGATTTCTTTGAGAACTTCATGTCCGGAATCATAGGAGAAATTAACATTTTTAAACGAGACCCTTCCCGCAATCGTCCCCAGAGGTTGAGCCTCCCTGTTTTCAGTCACCTGTGGCTTTAAGTCGAGAAGTTCAAACACACGCGACGTTGCACCCTGTATCTCCTTCAACTGAGAGAATATTCTCGCGAACGCGGAAAATGGAAGCATTAAGATCCCCCCATATAGAACAAAAGCAATCAGGTCTCCCGGAGTCATCTTTCCATCCAGAATCTGTAAACTTCCGTACCAAAGAACCATGGCCGCGGCTGAAAGGGTCAGAAAGGTAATCACGGGAACAAAAAGGGCCAGGACTCTTGACTTTTGCATGGAGAGATTGAAGATCGAATTCACCTGGCCGGTAAATCGCCTGAGTTCGTCTTCCTCCCGGACAAATGATTTAACGATTCGAATTCCGGAGAAGACCTCTTCGAGGAGCGTGCTGTTCTCCGCGTAGCGATCCTGCAGCTGGCTAGAAAAGTTTTTCAGTTTCTTTCCAAAAAAACGCGCGACAAGTATAAGAAAAGGAATCATTCCGAGCGTGACCATGCAAAGGCGCCAGTTCATATAGAATAAAACAGCCAATCCGCCCACCAGCGTGACCAGGTGTTTGGCCAGATCGGTCGGTATTGAAGTGGAAATTTTCTGGATCACTCCAACATCATTCGTTAATCTCGAGATAATTTCTCCGGTTCTTGTTTTGGAAAAAAAGCCGAGTGAGAGATTTTCAAGAGCCGAAAACAAGCTAATTTTGAAATCGGTTACGAGTTTCTGTCCGACCCAGGAAATCGTATAACTTTGAACCATGCTCAGCAGGGTTTGCACAAAAAAGAGGGATAAGAGAATCCAGATAATCGAAGAGATGGCAGAAAGATCCCGATGAACCATGACTTTATCAACTAATATACGAACGTTCCAGAGAATCGCGAGATTAATTGCCGCGACACCGGCAAATAAAAGGGCTGAAAAGCCAATCATTCGGGAATAAGGAGAGAGGTGTTTGAGGAGGCGATTAAACTCTCCCCGGTTTCGAAGGGGGCTTGTTTTCATTTAAAAAGTCTTGTTTTTCATCCGGTTGAACCGTTAATTATTACTCAAAGTGAGCATTCAATGTCAATAAAATAACCTGCTGGACTCCCGGATTGACTCCCTTTCCCCGATTTTTTATGATAGAGTTTTGGCTCACATGTCATGAACAGGAGTTTCAGAATGATCCCCACACTTGAATGGAAAAAAGGGGTGGTACGTATGCTCGACCAATCTCTTCTTCCGAACCAGATTAAATATATTGAATGTGAAAAATACCAGTCGATCGCGGAAGGAATAAGATCGCTTAAAGTCAGAGGAGCTCCTGCAATTGGCATCGCCGCGGCGATGGGCATCGCACTGGCTGCTCAGTCGATTCGAGCGGCAAATTTTTTCTCATTCAAAAAAAAGATGGAACCCATTTATGAAACATTCCGCAAGACCAGGCCGACCGCCGTCAATCTGTTCTGGTCAATCGAGCGAATGAAAACATTTGTGGAAGAGAGTGAAGACCTTCCCGTATCCAAGATCCAGAGTCTTTTAATCCGTGCTTCTCAGAAAATTCTGGAAGAAGATATTGAAATCAATCGATCTATCGGACGATACGGCAATAAAGTCATTCGACAACAGGATACCATCTTGACCCATTGCAACGCAGGATCCCTCGCAACGGGCGGCTATGGAACCGCGCTTGGAGTCATTCGCGCAGCGCATGAATCCAACAAGAAGGTGCGCGTCCTGGCTGACGAAACGCGTCCGGTCCTGCAGGGGGGGAGATTGACTGCCTGGGAATTGATGCAGGACAATATTGACGTTGTTTTAATTACCGATAACATGGCCGGATCATTCATGCAAAAAGGAGAAGTCAACGTCTGTATTGTGGGAGCCGACCGAATCGCCCGTAACGGGGACACCGCCAACAAAATTGGCACCTATTCCGTCGCTGTACTCGCCAAGTATCATGGCATTCCATTTTACGTCGCCGCCCCGCTTTCAACGATCGATTTTTCGATTCAAACCGGAAAGGAAATTCCGATCGAACAGAGAGATCCGTCTGAGGTGACTTCGATCTTGGGAAAAATTCAAATCGCGCCGCACCGGGTAAAGGTCTTGAACCCGGCGTTTGATGTGACTCCGGCGGAATTAATTACCGGAATTATCACTGAAAAAGGGATTTACAAACCGAAAGATTTGAAACAGCTGATGCGGTAAAAAGAGTCACAAAATTATTTTAGCCGGTTTGCTGTTTTTTTCTGTTCTTTCGCCGATCGAAGAGCCGCAATGGACACAGCGATATTCAAATAGCTGTCCGTCGGGAAGAACCAGCAAAAGTCGTTCTCTGACCTGCACCGCCCTTTTGCATTTTGGACAATGAAGAAGTGAAGCCTGAAGCTGATCAAAATTCCGGTTCTGTTTCGGCTGAGAAGGGGGCATTCGATTCAATCCGGACGGTATCGCATTCGGATTGATCTTTTTATCACGCATTCTTGATTCCTTTATCCATGTCTCTATTTTCCTTTCTCAATTAATTCAATTTCATATCGATCCGGAGCATCGATAAATGCGAACATGCCCCCGCCGCCCGAGTTTGTCGGACCATCCGTCAAGGGAATTCCTTTTGACATCAGGTATCCGGTGAACGACTTTAAGTCGTCCACTTCAAATGCGAGATGGACGAGATCCTCCTGAACTTCAACCTTTCCGCTCGCCGGAAAATGGCAAAGCTCGATCTCCTCCTCGCTTCCAGGCACCTGCAGAAAAACGAGTTCCGAGCCTCTCGGAGACTTTCGCCGGCTTAAAAGTTTGAGACCAAGGATTTCGCAAAAGAATCGGACATGCTGGTTCATATCGTTGACTCTAAGACGCGTATGAAGGAATTTCTTAATCATTCTGTGCACCTATTCTAGTAAGACCTGCATGTGGGTTGCAACTGATTCTCCCAAAGCGGTCAGATGGTAACCCCCTTCCAAAACCGAAACAAGCTTTCCGTCGCAATAAGCTCCGGCCATCTGTTTGACAATGCGGGTCAACTTTCCAAATCCCTCTGTCGAAATTTCCATTTGGGCCAGCGGATCCATTTGGTGGGCGTCGAAGCCGGCCGAAAGGATGATCAAATCTGGTTTAAATAGAGCCATTTTATGAACCAGGATATTTTCAAAAACATTGAGGTATTCCCGGTCTCCCGAGCCCCGCGAAAGCGGAACGTTTAAAGTCGCTCCCTCCCCTTCTCCCTCGCCGATATCTTCGGAAGCGCCTGTTCCGGGATAAAAGGGATATTGATGTACAGAAAAATAAAAAACCGAAGGATCTTCGTAAAAAATCTCCTGTGTTCCATTACCATGATGGACATCCCAATCGAGAATAGCAATCCTTTTTAAACGAAATTTTTCCTGCGCATACCGGGCGGCAACGGCCACATGATTAATCAGGCAGAAACCGGTCGCGGAGGAAATTCCGGCATGATGACCGGGAGGACGAATCGCACAAAAAGCATTTTGAATGGCGCCAGAAAAAATGTCGTCGACCGCCTGGCAGATTCCTCCTGCCGCCCAACGGGCGGTGGCCAGAGATTCGGATGAAATCGGGGTGTCAGGATCCAGATAGATGAAATCCGAGGAGGGTCTTAGCGATATGAGATCGTTAAGAAATCGTAGGTCGTGAACTTTGGAAAGGACATCCAAATCAATTAATCTGGGAGACACAGGAGTGACCCGTTCGATCAGTCCATTTTTCAACATCATCCGGTCGATCGCATCGAGCCGGTCAGGTCTTTCAGGATGCCCATATCCGGTCAAATGATCCCGATAACGGGGACTCGAGAGGTAGCCGCTCTTCATCTTGCACGGAATGGCCTCACACAGTGAAACCGAGGCGGATGGAAATTACAACTTCGCAATAAGTTCATAAAATTCTTTGTGAGGCGAACTGTTCAGCTTTTCTGCCAGTCTTCGCGCTTCTTCAAAGAGTCCCCCTTTTTCGTAACAAATCATCGCGTCACGAAATTTTTCAAGGAGTTCAAAAAGTCGTCCGGCTTGTCCGAACTGTCCCCCGTTTTGATAGATCTCGATTGAACGATTAATCATTCCGAGTTTTTCAGCCATCTTACAGGCTTCGTCAATCATTCCTTCCTTTTCCAGCTCATCAATCTGACGTCGAAACAGTTCAGAGGCTTTTTCCTTTTGGTTTGATACTTCGGCCAGGCGGGCCGCATCGTCAAACCAGCCCGCTTTTTCATAAAGAGCAATCGCACGATTAACCTCTTTCAACCCTTCGGCGATTTCGGCTGCCTTCTGAAACTTGCCACTCTTCTCAAAATGGCCAATCGCCTCGCTGGCTAATCCAAGGTATTGAGCGATTCTTCCAGCTTCTTCCATTCTATTTTCCCGAAGCAGAAGTTCGTAGAATTGGCGGTAAAGGGACAGGGAGCGATCCGTGTCATTAAGTTGTTTTGCCAATCTTCCGGCTTCTTCAAGCTCTCCGTTTTCTTCATAAAGGGTAAGGAGAAGGGGCGATGCCTTTGAGATGGCGGCTTTCATCGCTTTTTTCAGAAATTCGATCTTTCCTTCCCGGCTCGAGATGGCATCCAATATTTCTTCGAACTGTTGCTCCACCTGATTCTTAACGCTCATGTGAGTCCTTTGGCAAATTTCGTATTATTCAGGTCATCATAATAGAAAGAAAAGATTCGAGTCAACCTTTGGGGGACTCCTTGTCTGCCATCTCAATCTCCCTGGAAAGATCTTCCCACCTTGTCATCAGCTGGATCTGATCTTTTTCGGCAATTTTATGTTCCTCCATGACCTGAAAAAATTTTTCCTTCCGGGAGTAGAGGTCAGGGTCGGCAAGGAGTGCGGTGAGCTCTTGAATCCGGCGATTCTTTATTTCAAGCAACTTTTCCAATTCTTCGATCTCCTTTCGCTTTGCATAGGTTTGCTGAAATCGCCGATTCCGTAACTCAGCTTCTTTCCGCTTCTCTTCCTTTGATTTTCTGACAGTACTCTTGTTTATCATGCCCGCATGTTTCTCCTCACCCGACCGAGAGCCTGTTTTCAAAACGGGTGGAGACATCGATTCCAATTCACGAGCTGCCTGAAGCTCCTTTTTATGGAGGTAATAGTCGTAATCGCCGGGAAACACTTCCGCTTTTCCATCCCGGACTTCAATGACCTTGTTAGCCACCGCGCGGATGAGATGCCGATCGTGGGTAATCAGGCAATAAGTGCCTGTATACTCCTTTAGAGCCTCCTCCAAAACATTTCGCGACTGAATATCGAGATGGTTGGTCGGTTCATCCAGCAGCAGAAAATTAGCCGGCTTGACCAGCATTTTAGCGAGGGCCAACCGGCTTTTTTCACCGCCGCTCAAAACCGAAACTTTTTTGAAAACATCGTCGCCGCTAAAAAGAAACGATCCGAGAATTCCTCTCAGAAAGGAGATCGGTTCAGTCGGCGCCACAGTCAGAATTTCCTCGATCACTTGATTCTTGGGATTCAACAGATCGAGCTGATGCTGAGCATAATAGGCGGTCTGAACATGATGACCCAGAATCCTTTTTCCTTTTTGAAACAGCGTAGCATTGGCCAAAAGCTTTAAAAGGGTTGATTTACCTGCGCCGTTCGGACCGACAAACGCTACTTTATCTCCTCTCTGAAGGGTCAAATTCAGATCGGCATAAACTACATTATTGCCATATCTTTTTTCAATTTCCTTCAATTCGATCACGACTTCCCCGGAACGAACCGGTTGTGGAAACTTGAACCGGACTTTTTTGCGTTCGCCCGCCAATTCAATCTTATCCATTTTTTCCAGCATCTTGACCCGGCTCTGTACCTGGCTTGCCTTACTTGCCTTGGCGCGAAACCTCTCGATAAATTTTTCAGTATCCTCTATTTTTTTCTGCTGATTCTGGTATGCGGAGATAAGAATTTCCTGGGCCAGCGCTTTTGCTTTTTCGTACTGGTCATAGTTCCCTGAATATTCGATCAGGTTTTTCTGGTCTATTTCTACAATCTTGTGGACCAGATTATTCATAAAGTGCCGATCATGGGAAATCAGAACGATTGCACCCTCATATTTTTTCAGAAATGCTTCAAGCCATAATACCGACTCGAGATCAAGATGGTTGGTCGGTTCATCGAGCAGAAGGAGGTCCGGTCCTGCCAAGAGGAGTTTTGCCAGCGCAAGACGCATTAGCCAGCCTCCACTGAACTCATCCGTTTGGCGGTTCAAATCACGCTCTTTAAAACTGAGCCCAAAGAGAATTTTTTTTGCTTCCGTCTCAAGATGATAGCCTCCCATATTTTCAAATCGGGTCTGCAGTTCTCCGTAATAGTGAACCAGTTTTTCAAGCTCGTCCGGATCTTTCGTGTCGGAAATCTCGGTTTCCAGCATTTTTAAATGATGTTCCAGGTTTTGAGCCTCTGTGGAAACCATCAGAATTTCTTCCAGAATGCTCTTGCCCTTGAAATAGGTGATGTCCTGGGGAAGGTACCCGATGACCGCTTTCTTGTTTTTGACAATCGTCCCTGAATCGGCGGAGGTCATCCCGGCAATAATCGTCATTAAAGTTGACTTTCCGGCTCCGTTTGGACCGATAAAGGCAATTCTGTCGTTTGGCCCGATCCGCAGCGAGACATCGGAAAAAAGGGTTCTGCTTCCAAAGCTCTTCGAGATATTATTCAAAGAAATCAAATTCTTGCTCCATTTTTTATCATTTTATCGACCGATTTTTTTGACAAATCAGAAATATCGACTATACTTTTATTATGAACAAACATGAACTGTTGATTATATCATACTCACCTTTTATTTTGAGAAAGAATTGTCAGGTTTTCTATGGATAACACGCCGTTTAACATGGAACTCGATACCCGTTTTGGAACGCGCATCCCCTACAATCAGGAAGTTCTGATCAATAAACAGACTTTCGGAACGATCAGAGATATCTCTGCTTCGGGCTGTTTTATAGAGACAAAGAAGATCTACGGTCTCGGACAAGATCTTATGCTCAAATTTTACCTCATCTCTCCGATTCAGGCCTCGGTTGAAACAAAAGCCCGGGTCGTCAATATCAAGCCGGGAGAAGGAGTCGGTGTCAAATTCACCTTTGAAACAGAAAAGCCCGCTCTGATTGTCAAACAGTTTATCGACGCACTCCTCCATAAATCAAAATAGAAAGTTCGATCTTCACTCTTCCTGATACCTCTATCCAAGAAATTCTCTTTTCCTCACTCTTTAATTATGCTATCTATTGCACATGGCTGGAAACAGTTTTGGAGATCAGTTTAGAATCACAACATTTGGGGAGAGCCATGGGGTTGCACTCGGCGTCATTCTGGACGGATGTCCTGCCGGAATTCCGATAGAAGAGGCGGAAATTCAGCGAGAACTCGACCGAAGAAAACCGGGACAAAGTCTGATGACCTCCCAGAGAAAAGAGCCGGACCAGGTTAAACTTCTCTCCGGGACTTTCGAGGGGAAAACAACCGGGACCCCCATCTCAATGGTCATTTATAATGAAGATCAAAAATCCAAGGACTACCAGGCGATCCAAAACCTTTTTCGACCAGGCCACGCTGATTTCACCTACCAGAAGAAGTATGGACTGAGGGATTACCGCGGAGGGGGACGTGCTTCGGCCCGGGAGACGGTCAGCCGGGTTGCTTCAGGTGCCGTTGCAAAAAAAATGCTTGGAATGAGCGGAATTAAAGTGACCGGCTATTTAAGGCAACTGGGACCAGTTAGAATCACTCAGATTGATTTATCCCAGATAAACCAAAACCCTTTCTTCTCTCCTGATTCCGGTGCGGCCAAAGAGATGGCGCGTTTCCTCGAAAAGATTAAAGGGGAAAGAGATTCAATCGGAGCGCTGGTTGAAATTATCGCTACGGGCGTGCCGGCCGGACTGGGAGAACCGGTATTTGACAAACTGGATGCAGACCTGGCCCGTGCCATGATGTCGATTAATGCCGTGAAGGGAGTTGAGATTGGAGATGGATTCAAAGTGGTGGAAATGAAAGGGTCTGAAAACTCCGATCCCATTACGCCTAAAGGGTTCAAATCAAATCATGCAGGCGGAATTCTCGGTGGCATCTCTAACGGCGACACGCTCATTGTCCGGATTGCGCTGAAACCAACCTCATCTATTGCAATTGAACAGGATACGATTGACATTCATGGAAAACCGGCTAAGATTTCGACCAAAGGGAGGCATGATCCCTGTGTCGGAATCCGCGCCGTCCCGATCGCCGAGGCTATGATGGCGCTCACTCTCGCCGACCATTGGCTTCGCTCAAAGCTCTCCAGAATCGATCCGCTCCTCTAAATAAATTAAAACAATTCCAGGCACCGGCTTATTCTGGATGACGCTATTGCCTCACATTTCTTCGTCTCCGACGGCGCCGAATATCAACCTCATTTGCGACTTTTTCATTTTGGAAGGTCAACCGATATTCGCCGAGTCTCCGCTCAGAAACATGAGGCAATGGCGTCATGAATCGTGCACTAAAAAAGTAAATTCCTTATCTTTTAACATTCCTATGCTAAGGTGAGAAATAGCATGGTAAAAACTCCGAAAACGAATGATGTTCCCGAGCGGAGACTCGGCGAAATTCGTCGATGCCACCTCATCATTGTTTAATAGCGATAATCATGAATTTCGGCGCTGTCGGAGAACCAGGAATGTCATCCGCTTTCGGATAGGTAAAACGATCTGGCATGGAGACCAGAACTATTTACTCTTCGGAAAAAACGAACAAATCTTGGCAGCGTAGCGTTTAAATTGCCAATGCCGCAGGAGGCCTAACTCTAGGAGCTGGTCGGGATATTCAATGGTTTTACTGGAAATCGCTCTTAACATGTCGGTCGACAAAATCATCGCCGGTTCGACCCCTTCTTCGACAGCCTGGCTATCACGCCATTTTTTCATCTCGCTAAACCGTTTCTCCTCTTCCGGGGTTGGCGGAGTACCGTTCTTTTTGGCTTTGACCGGCAGCGGAATCTGGCTCTGTTCACCTTCATGAATCGCTTTGATCCAGAATGCAGGATTTCGATAGACGGGCGCCGATTCTCTCGGAAAAAGCAGTTTAAGCTCGGCAAGAGAATGAGGTCTTCCTGTTGCCATCTGAAGCAAATCTTCGTTGGAGATCACTTTAAACGGAGGACGATCAACTTCTCGAGAAAGATTTTCACGAGTCACGACCAACTCTCTCAGGACTTTCTGCGAATCAGGTAAAAGCTCTTTCGCCCCTTTTAGTTTAAGGTATTGTTCTGATGAAAAGCGTTTTTCGTCCCACTCTCTTTTCTCCAATAAATGGCACTCTTCTTCAATCTGATCCCATCTGCCCTTATTTTTTACCTCAGTAGATAATTTTTCATATAGCTCCGGCAGGAAAAAAGTATCTTTATAGGCGTATTCCAGTTGGTCTTTCGGTACAGGCCGTCTGGACCAGTTTGCTTTCTGATGCGTTTTCTCGAGAGGTATATTAAAATAAAGCCATACCAGATGCTGCAAGGAAAAGGCTTTAAGACCGAGCGCCCGCGCCGCAAGCACCGTATCAAAAATTGAAATGATCGAAAACTTAAAATCCCGTTTCAGAGAAATCAGGTCATACTCAGCCCCGTGAAAGATTTTAACAATCCTCTCGTTTTGAAAGAGAACCGAAAGACTTTCTACGGAGTCAAGCAG
The DNA here is from genome assembly GCA_016194305.1 of Nitrospirota bacterium. Taxonomy (NCBI): domain Bacteria; kingdom Pseudomonadati; phylum Nitrospirota; species Nitrospirota bacterium. The sequence continues at coordinate 29,386 of JACQBW010000025.1, forward strand.
CAGCGGATCGAATATAAAATTTTTTCCATTTCCGGTGATTTGAATCAGGCAGACCCGGTCCTGATAATGAAACAGCGAGTCTCCTTCGATGTCGACTCCAATCTCGGAGCAGGCACTTAGATCCCTGACCGCTCCTAACAACTGATCTTTTTCCGTTACATATTGAAAGGGTAATAGGTTCATACTTGCAGTTTAACATTTATTTTCGAACTCTTGTAGCTGATCTTGCTGATTTTCTCATGAATTCGACTCTCTTCTTCCCGTTCAATATATTTTGACTTCAATAGAATCTTTACTTAAGATGATCGGAGAAAACAGGCGGAATTGCAGATTATTGTCAGAGGGAGTCCCTGCAGGGACCCGGCTCATTTTACTCACGACCCCTGTCAAATAAAGCGGGACGATCATCTTTTACGCGACAGGTTTGGTAAAAGGGGGGATGGATGGCATTTCCAAAGGAACAGAATCAGGCCGGTGAATTCAAACGCCAGGACGACCTCTTTCGAAAATGGATCAGCCGGGACGGTTCGTCAGGATACCCTGCGGAAAAGGGAAGGTATCATCTCTATGTCTCGTTTGCTTGTCCCTGGGCTCATCGAACCATTATCGTCCGAAAATTGAAGGAGCTGGAAGGGATTGTGGGTATGACAGTCGTCGATCCCGTTCGTGATGAACTCGGTTGGGCATTTCGGGATGGCGATGGATTTTCCAGGGATCCCGTTAACGGATTCAAATATTTAAGCGAGGCATACTGGCTGACCGATCCGGAATTTCACCAGCGTGTTACTGTTCCGGTCCTTTGGGACAAAAAAGAGCGCAAAATTCTCAATAATTCAGAAGAAGACATTGTGCGAATGTTCAACAGCGCCTTTATTGACCTGACTTCCAATCGCCTCGATCTGTATCCTGAACCCTTACGACAGGAGATAGACCTCCTCAATGAATTCATTTATTCGAATATTAATGACGGGGTTTACCGCGCAGGTTTCGCGACGTCCCAGGCCGCATACGAAAACGCGGCGTATAAGCTCTTTGAAGCGCTTGAGGTTATCGAAGAAAGGCTGGCCCGCAATCGGTATCTACTCGGAAATGACTTGACCGAAACAGACTGGCGCCTTTTTCCAACCTTGATCCGGTTTGACGCTGTTTACCATGGCCATTTCAAATGTAACATCCGCCGCATCGCGGACTACAAGAATCTGATCGGTTATTTAAAGGAACTCTACCAGCAGAAAGGTATTGCCGAAACCGTTCGTCTGGATCATATCAAACGACATTATTATATGACACATCCGGATATTAACCCAACCCGGATCGTTCCGGTCGGTCCCCTGCTCGATCTCACTTCTGCGCATGGTCGCGGGTCACATTAGAACAGAATTTATTTTATTTTCATCCCTATTTAAGCTATAACTGATGGGTCAAACTCAAGAAGGGTTCGGACTCGTTCCATGATGACTAAACAAAGTGAAGAGGAAAATTATTTAATCGGCAGGCAGCCGATTTTAAACCGGGATGAAGATCTGATCGCTTACGAGCTCCTCTTCAGGTCTGCCGCATCACGCACGCATGCGGAATTTTCCGACGTCACTCACGCCTCTGCATCCGTCATTTTAAATACCCTGTCCGGTTTTGGACTGGAACAGATGATCGGGAAAAATAAAGCCTTTATTAATCTCGATCAGAAGATGTTGATGGGTGACGCAATTGAACTTCTGCCCCGGGAGAGGGTTGTTCTCGAACTTCTGGAATCGGCTGTCATTTCCCCGGAACTGATCACACGCTGCAGGGAATTGAAAGAGGCCGGTTTTACTCTTGCTCTCGATGATCACTCGTTCAACCCGATTTACAAGGAACTATACGAAATTGTCCATATCATCAAAATTGATTTGATGCAGACCCCTCCGGAACGATTGGACGAAATGGTCAAATCATTCCGGGAGTATCCTGTGAAGCTGCTTGCTGAAAAAGTTGAAACGCGGGATATTTATATGCAATGCCATGCTCTGGGATTCGAGTATTTTCAAGGATATTATTTTGCCAAACCAACGCTCATGGAAAAGAAACGGATCGATGAAGCAGGAACGATACTGCTGAAACTGATTCGTCTTTTGCTGAACGATTCCGAGATCGAGGAGATAGAAAGGGCCTTTCGCTCCAGTCCCGGGCTGACCTACAAATTGCTTCTCCTGGTCAATTCCGTCTCGCTCGGATTTAAGGAACAGATTGAAACCGTGCGGCATGCCATCGCTCTCTTGGGAAGACAACGGTTAAAGAGGTGGGTCCAGCTGGCGCTTTTTGTTTCTGAGAAACAACCTGGTTTGGAAAATCCTCTGGTGGAACTTGCCGGATCCAGGGCGACTTTTATGGAACAACTTGCCATCCGCCACCCACAGCTTAAAACCAATCGAAACTCCCCTGATCAGGCATTCATGATCGGAATTCTCTCTTTGTTGGAGGCCATATATCACATTTCTCTCGATGAAGTCGTCGCGAGCCTGAATTTGACCTATGAATTCAAGGAAGCCCTGCTGACGAAAAGCGGAACGCTGGGAGCCATTCTGGAACTGGCTGAACTTTTTGAGCGGAGTTTTAGCAAAATGACACTGGAACATTTTAAAAAGGCCGGATTTTCTCAGGATCAAGTTCTCGATGCGATAAAAAAATCGCAAAACTGGAAAACGGAGCTGGCTTGATGTGCCTTCAGGCTGAAGGCCCTCATTTAAAGGACGTTTTTATATTTGCTGTATTGCTTCTCAAGCAGGGAGAGATAGATAGTTAGTTCGGGCTGATCTTTTTCGTTAATGATTTGATCGAATTGAATCCCCAATAAACCGGAATCCCCCATCTTTTCGAAATTCTGAACAACTCCTGTTAAAGGATAGATGGACGTATCCGGTCCGGTAAACATAATCACTTCCATAGAGATGCGCGTTCCTCGTGCGATCTTCTGATTGCAGTAAACACCAATTCCCCCCTGGGATATTTTCTCAATCATCCCTGAAAGGCTGATCTTTTTTTCTGAAGTCGTCAATTCGACCACTCCTGAAACGGAAAAACGGGGAAATTTTCTTCTCACATACATCTTGGCACCTCACGGCATCAAGTTTCCTGAGATTTCTTTTGCCAGGTCAGCATGATATTTCGAATCTGAATCATCGCTTCGTTTGAAATTTGATCAAATTGCACGCCATTCCGGAATTCCGTGGAATCGTTTTCCACGACAGGCTCGGACCAGACCACCTTTGAATTCAATTTAACCACATTGGCCCAGTGAAATAATCTGATTTGCAGAGGTGTCCCTAATGAAAGCGGCATCGGCGAAATAAACATCATCCCGCCCCCTCCCAGGGTCTTGATTTGGGTAGGAACGCGTTCCTTCTCCATATCCTGAAGAAGCAGAGAAAAATCGCCCCTCATTTCCAGGTTGACTCTCGGATATTTTCTTTTCCAGATCGTAGTTCCCAAGGAGACTCCCATACCTACTATTATACCAGACTTTTTGTATTTTAATTTTTAATCAGGCGGGTCCTTCTGGCGCATTCTGGCATTTCATGTTACTCTTTTATGCATGTCCATCAACCCATCTGCCCATTCCGAAATCAGAAGGCATCCCAGATTGGAAAAAAAGATCAAAGGAGAGTATCGGATGTTACTTCCCGTTGCGGACGAAGAACGGATTCCTCTCATGACAGAAACCATTAGCGGGGGTGGGCTTATGTTTGTTTCAGGCAGGCAGATACAAGAAGGGACCCATCTCGAATTCAGGCTGATGGTTAAAGATCAACCGATCGAGTTTACGGCCAGAGCAGTTTGGTCTCAGGAACAAAATTCTTCGAAAAAGTTTAAACCGAACTATGCCACGGGATTTCAGTTCACGGTGATCACACAGGAAGATATTTCAAAGCTCTTGTCCGATTAAACGCTCCGGCACTATCTTCAGCTGGAAGATTCTTTTTTTGTTTTCAGCGATGCCCGTTCCAGTATGAGATTGCGCAGTTCCTGAATCTCAAGTTCCAGCTCGTCGATCCTCTCGGATATGGGATCGGGAAGGTCGCCATGGTTCATATTAACCAAATTGGGACGCGGATCCCTTGATTTCAAGATTCTTCCCGGAACACCTACGACTGTTGACTGGGGGGGGACGGATTTCAGAACAACCGAATTTGCTCCGACCTTTACCCCTTCCCCTATCGTAATCCCTCCCAGAATTTTAGCCCCTACTCCGACCATGACATTGTCTCCAAGCGTGGGATGGCGCTTTCCACGCTCTTTTCCTGTACCTCCCAGAGTCACCCCCTGAAAAAGAGTGACGTTTTCACCAATTTCGGCGGTTTCGCCGATGACAACTCCCATTCCATGATCAATAAAGAACCCCCCTCCTATCTCCGCTCCCGGATGGATTTCGATTCCGGTGATAAATCGGGCAAATTGAGAGAGGACTCTCGGAAGAAAAGGAATATTCATTTTCCACAGAAGATGGGACAATCGGTAAATCAGGATGGCATGAAATCCTGAATAGGTGAGGAGGACCTCGAACTGGCTCACCGCGGCAGGATCTCTTTCGAAAATCACCCGGTAATCTCTTCTAATTCTTTGCATCATAGGGGTATTAAGAGGGCCACCGCGTGGACAGCAATCGCCTCTCCTCTTCCAATCGCATCCAGCTTTTCCCCTGTTTTTGCCTTGATGTTGACCCTGGCTTCTTCCGTCGCAAGGTGTTGTGCCAGACTGGATCTCATTGCTGCCGTAAAAGGCGCAAGTTTGGGCGCTTCGGCAATGATAACCGTATCGAGATTTCCAATTTTCATCATTCTTTTTTCAAGTTCCTGTTTTAAGTCGTCAAGCATTCTCAGACTTGACATCCCCTTCAATCGGGGATCCGTATCCGGATAATAGTGTCCGATATCCCCCATTCCAAGCGCTCCCAAAATCGCATCAGCTACGGCATGAATCAAGACATCCCCGTCGGAATGCCCCTGAAGTCCTTTCGCAAACGGGATTTCTATTCCCCCGAGAATCAGGGCTCTTCCTGCGAGGAGCAAATGAATGTCATAACCGTTCCCGATTCTCACGAATCCCGCTGAGAAAGATAGGTCAAGTCCGGCTCACTTTTCGATGATTCGATATCATTTCCGCAAGGATCAAGTCTTCAGGAAGGGTAATTTTGATATTCAATGGCGAACCCGGAATCAATTTAACCGGAAAACCCATTTGCTCAACAAGCATTGAATCATCCGTCACCGAAAGGTCTTTTTCCAATGCCCTTTGATAGGCCTGGAGCAGGAGGGGAAAACGAAAGGTCTGCGGCGTTTGAGCCTGCCAGAGGCCTTCTCTAGGGATAGTACTATCAATAAAACAATCTTTCTTTTCCTGCTTCAACGTGTCCCGCAGTGGAAGTGCGATAATCGCCCCACCAAACTTCTGGGCCGCGATGACCGATTCCTCAATCATCTTATCAGTTGCAAATGGCCTGCATCCATCATGTACGACGACATAGTCGCACTTCTGATCGACCGCCTGTAATCCATTGAAGACGGAATCACGCCGTTCTTTTCCCCCGTCCACACGAGAGGAGATTTTCTTGAACGAATAAGGTGAAAAAATAAGTTCTTCGGCTAAATCCCGATCTGCCCTGGATAACACAACAACGATTTCATCGATAACTGAAGATTGTTCAAAGAGTGCCAACGTATAGAAAAGTACCGGTTTGCCATCCAGCAGGAGATACTGTTTGGACTTTCCGGCCTTCATCCGACTGCCAAATCCTGCCGCTGGAATGACGGCCGAAACTTTCAAATGAGGTTCACCTTGCTACCCTCAGCTCTTCCCGCTCATGTTCATCCTTTAATCTTGTAAAGATCATCCGTCCGGCAGTCGTCTGAAGAACGCTGGTGACAATCACCTCGACATTCTTGCCGATCCACCTTCTGGCATCATCCACGACAATCATTGTACCATCGTCAAGGTAGGCGATTCCCTGTCCAGATTCCTTGCCCTCTTTCAGAATAAAAACTTTCATCGTCTCACCTGGAAGTACGACCGGTTTGAGGGCGTTGCTCAGTTCATTAATATTAAGCACTTTGACACCCTGGAATTCAGCGACTTTATTCAAATTGAGGTCATTGGTTATTACTTTATAATTCATCTGCTTCGCCAGCGCAACAATTTTATCATCCACCTCTTTGATTGCTGGAAAATCATCTTCGACAATGCGAATATCGAGTTCAGACATTTTTTGGATGCGATTCAACACATCCAGACCCCTTCTTCCCCTCGCCCGTTTCATCGAGTCGGATGAATCGGCAATATGTTGAAGCTCGTTCAGGATAAAATGAGGAATGATAAAAGTCCCCTCCAGAAAACCGGTCTCGCATAAATCGGCGATCCGTCCGTCAATGATCACGCTGGTATCAAGGATCTTGCAGCTAAGTCCTGCATTTTCGTTTTTAGAGAAAAAGCTTAAGGGGAATCCCTCGGTGCCTGTTTTCAGACCGACAATCAGTCCAAAATATCCTCCAATCATGACCATAGCCCAATGCCAGAGAAGAAGCAACGACGTTTCATTTGGAAAAAAGGGCTCTGTAATATTAAAGATCGTTTGAGCCGCACCAAAACCTACCAACAGCCCGATCAGCGAAAAGAGAAGAATTTTTGGAGAAATTTTTTGAAAGGTCAGTTCCAGGCCATATAAGAGAGCGGCAAGGAATATTCCCGCTCCCAATCCCCATGCGCTCTCTTCGGCTGAAAGGCCCTGCCCGTTCCCTTTTAAGAAATGACTAAAAAGATAAAATGCTCCCAGAACCGCTACTGATAAATAGATAAGACGTAGAATTTTCATAACTCACCCCCCTCTCCAGGATGACACACCGCACACCCATGCTCTTATTTACCTCTTCATGAACCGATGATTAATATAGAGTAATGCCTGTTTTAAATATAACAATAAACCGCAGACTCGTCAAAAACGATGTCTCCCTCGTTTTAGGGTGTAAAGGTTAAAAAAAGTGTTCTTCCTTGCCGGTTGATCAGTAAAAGAAGTTCATGACCTTTTTTGATCTGGCTCATCGCATTATCATAGTCATCGCTATTCTTGATTGCCACCCGATTAATTTCCAATACGATATCTCCCCGCAGAACCCCGGCCTCTTCAGCGGAACTCCCGGATTCGACATTGGTAACCACGACCATATTTTCCTTAAAAGGTATTCCAAGTCTTCGTGCCAGCTCTTTTGTCAGGTTGGAGACATCGACGCCGCTCACTGCGCGGCTTTCTTCATTACTTTTCTCTTCCCCTTCTCCTCCGCCTTTGGTCAGATTCTTGGGTAACTCTCCTATCGTCAGCTGAACTGACAATTCCTTCTTGTCCCGAATGAGCGTCAATTTTACTTTTGCCCCGACCGGTGTCTCGGCAACGGCATTTCTCAGATGACCCGGGTTGTCAACCGGTTTATCTTGAAACTGAATAATCACATCTCCGCGTTTAATCCCCGCTTTTTCAGCAGGGCTCTTTTCCATGACATCGCTCACCAGGGCACCCGCATTTTCTTTGATGCCAAACTGCTTGGCCAGATTCGGACTGACATCCTGTATGGAAACCCCAAGCCAGCCGCGAACGACTTTTCCTTCTTTCTTAATACTTTCAAGAACCGTTTTGGCCATATTGCTTGGAATTGCAAATCCGATTCCCATATAGCCTCCGCTTCTTGAGAATATCGCCGTATTAATTCCAATCAGTTCCCCTTTCGTATTCACAAGGGCCCCGCCGGAATTACCGGGATTAATTGCGGCATCCGTCTGAATAAAATCCTCGTAGTCCGAAATGCCGACATTGGCTCTTCCGAGTGCGCTGACGATTCCCATCGTTACGGTCTGATTGAGGCCGAATGGATTCCCGATCGCCAGGACATACTCTCCGACCTCCATTTTGCCCGAATCACCCCAGGGAATAGTCGGGAGGTTACTTGCCGAGATCCGGATTACCGCAATATCCGTTTTAGGGTCCGTCCCCACAACTTTGCCTTTAAACTCCCTTTTGTCGGACAGGAGAACCTTAATTTCGTCCGCGTTTGCCACCACATGATTATTCGTCACAATAATTCCACTCGCTTCAACTATGACTCCCGAACCGAGGCTCTGCTCTTTTCTCTCCTTCGGTTGTTCAAATTGACGCCCAAATTCTTCCCCGAAAAAACGACGAAAGAACGGATCTTCAAAAAAAGGATTCGGACCCGTCTCGTTCTTGATCAATCGGGTTGTTGAAATATTCACCACGGCAGGTGTGGCCGATTTGGAAATCTCGACAAAACTGACATCCGGTCTCCCACTGGGTAACGAAGGCGTCATAACGGGTTTGACATCCGTGCTGACTGCCTTGCCAGGAGAAGTCAAATTGAAATTGGAAGTAATCGTAATTCCCGCAACAATTCCCATTCCGATAAATAAAAAAGAAATCACGACCCATTTGCCGATCTGTTTCATTTTGTACATGAATCACTCCTTGTTTAATAAGATAAAGACAAAATTATTCCGAAAATCAGTTTCAGTCTCTTTTAAAGAAACTTCCATATAAAATGATTATAATGGATCACTATTCCTTAGTAAAGTGATCGATGATCCCTTGCTTCTTTACGAAACATTCCTTAAACTAAAAACCGATATGACGACCCCTTCTTTCCATCGCGAATTGATTGAGATTGACCGTTACACTCTGTGGCATCCGTTTACCCAGATGCAGGATTGGATGTCCGAAGACCCGCTTGTGATTGAGAAAGGAGAAGGCGTTTATCTTTGGGATACATTAGGGCGCAGGTATTATGACGGCTATTCCTCTCTCTGGGTTAATATCCACGGACATCAAAAGAAAGAGATAAACCAGGCCATCGAAAACCAGCTAAATAGGATTTCCCATTCGACGTTTCTGGGCTTAAGTAATATTCCCGCTATTCAACTCGCTCAAAGGCTGACACAAATTGCACCGAAAGACTTATCGCGTGTATTTTATTCTGACAATGGTTCGACTGCGCTTGAGATCGGCGTCAAAATGGCGTTCCAATATTGGCAGCATCAGGGCGGAGCGTTAACGAAAAAGGTAAAATATGTCAGCTTCGTCAACGCCTACCATGGTGATACGATCGGAACGATGAGCCTTGGAGGAATTCCCCTTTTTCAAGATCTTTTCAAATCGCTTTATTATCCCACTTATAAAATCGAATCTCCTACCTGTTATCGATGTCCACTTTCGCTAGAATTTCCAGATTGCCACCTTGCCTGTGCTGAGAGCCTCGAAAAGATATTGAAAGAACACCATGCGGAGATTGCCGCAATTGTCATGGAACCTGGCGTGCAGGCGGCTGGAGGAATGGTCGTCCTCCCATCCGGATATCTCCAGAAAGTCAGAGCCCTTGCAACCGAATTTCAGGTTCTATTGATCCTCGACGAGGTGGCAACCGGTTTTGGAAGGACCGGAAGGATGTTCGCCTGTGAGATTGAAGGGGTTAACCCGGATATTCTGGCCGTGGCCAAGGGAATGACGGGCGGATACCTCCCTCTGGCCGCTACTTTAACGACGGAAAAGATCTACGAAGCCTTTTTGGGCAAATATGAAGCATTTAAGACCTTTTTTCATGGACATAGTTACACCGGAAATCAGTTGGGATGTGCCGCGGCACTTGCCAATCTCGAAATATTCGAGAAAGAAGAGACCCTGAATACACTCCAGGAAAAAATCAGTCTGATGAAAGACCGGCTTTCCACGTTTGATGAAATCCTTCCCGTTGGAAATGTTCGTCAAATAGGACTCATTGGAATCATTGAGCTGGTCAAAGACAGGAAGAATAAACATCCCTTTCCTCTGGAAGAAAAAAGGGGAATACAGGTTTGTCAGGAGGCCAGAAAGAGAGGTTTGTTGATTCGTCCGCTCGGGAATGTTCTTGCACTGATGCCCCCGCTCTGCTCGACGGCCGAAGAGTTAACTGAGATGATCCTGATACTCAGAGAAAGCATTCTAGCCTGCGACTGGTCTTCTTGCAATCCAGGGTAATTTGCATTTGAAATATTTACTTTTTTTTAATCTGGTGAGCATGATAATGCCTCATATAGGCCGGCGTTAATTTGCTGGCGTCGACCTTGAGATATTTTGCATATTCATTGAGATAGCTCTTGAGGTAAACCTCGGGAGGAAAATTTTTAAACTGGTCTCCTTCTATGGCAATCAAATAGTTAATCGCAATTCTCGTTTGGGAAACCATATTTTGAAGCGTCGTCCCCTTCGTTTCCCTCAGGTTTTTGAGAAATTGACCGTTAACTTCCTCCGGAATGAACGGCATTTCGCAGTCTTCTTTTTTTCTGCCGGGAACCCAGGGATTGGGTGAATCGGATCCTTTCTCCAGAAAGATATCATAGCTCTTCCTTCGGTCGAGATCAGAGAGGACCTGATAGGCCTCGTCCATTTTCTGCCAAAGCCATTGGCGCTCTTCTTCGCTAAAAAGAGAACGTGTACTTAAGTTCTTGTCCTTGTAAGTTTTTCTTGCCAGAGAATATGCGGCTTCTATCTCCTGAGGTGTTGCATTTTGGGAAATTTCCAGAAGTTCGTAATAATTGGAATCCTGAGGGCGTTTCATCCATTAACCAGGAAATCAAAACTGAGTTGTTCTTTTTTCAAAAGATTAAAAACAACCTTGTTAATTCCCTGGGCCGACTTGGAAAAGGGAAATTCCAGCATCAACGGCCGACTCAATTTTGTCGCTTTCCATACATTATCGTCATATTCAATATAACCAATGTACTCGACTTGGATTCCAAAATATTTCGCGCATGAACTCCTCATCGAAAACCCGAGTGTAATGTCATCTTTGGACCGGACCTGATTTACAATAATCTTGGGTCTCAGTTCATAAAGTTGTTCTTTTAGTTTTTTACCTACTTCAGGATCGATCTTTTCGACCTGCTCAATCAGATCGAAAGGCGTTCGTATTCCAAGGTCATTTTTTTGATCCATGGCCTGAGTGATGACGTTTTTTATTTCGGGTGCTTTAACCACTTTTTTGAAGCGGCGATAAAATGCACTTTTGATAAAACGATAGACATTTTCAATGGAAGTCGGTTCCGGCAATACGGTCAAAATACCTACATCCGACATGAGAAAAAAATCTAAAATATTAAATGAAGTTCCTGCCCCTAAGTCTAGAATTAGATAGTCAAATTCAAGTTCTCGTATCTGCCGAATCAGTTTCATTTTTTCACGGTATTTCGGATTGGCAATTTCCAAAAAATCCTGCGCACCGTTGATCAGGGAGACGTTTGGTATTCCCGTTTCAAACAACACCTCTTGAATCGATTTCACTTTTCCACGGACAAAATCCGAAAGGGTGGCACCTGATACCTGGATGCCGAGGCAAGTGTGTAGGTTGGCACACCCAAGGTCCGCATCAACCAGAATCACTTTTTTTCCGGTTTTGGCAAGAGAGATGGCAAGGTTTCCCGACAAAAAGGTCTTCCCGGTGCCTCCTTTTCCTCCCCCGATAGCCCATATTTCTTTGTTCTGGGTACTGAACTTTCCTTTAAAGAATTCGGTGGATGGCATGGCTCTCATTTTTATATTATCCCGCTGATTTTTTCAAGCCTTTTAAGTTATAATCGGCCGGATGGAAATGAGAGAACTGAAGACATTACTGATCATCAACCCGAATTCCGGGCCCTTCCACAGACGGAGAAATATTCCAAAGTTAATGAAACGGCTTCAGGCCCATTTCCCTTCTTTGGAAATTGCGTTCACCAAAAAAGGAGGAGATGCGTTAATCTTTGCCAAAAACGGACTTGAAAAGAATGTCAAACTGATCCTCTGCGCGGGGGGAGACGGAACCATCAACGAAGTGGTGAATGCGATATATGGAACAGACGCCATTCTCGGAATTCTTCCCACCGGCACGGGAAACGGGCTGGCCAGAGACGCCGGCTTCTCGATGGATCCTTTTATCGCCATGGAACAGCTCATAACAGGCACCCTGACTTCTGTTTATCCCGGACTGGTCAATGAAAAGCTTTTTCTGTTGGTTTCCGGCGCGGGATTTAATGCCTATGTCGCTCAACAAACCGACCAGAATTATCCTCGATTAAAGAAACTGACCGGGTTTCTTTCCTATTTAATCGTCGCACAGATTACGGGCCTGAGATACCCTTTTCCGCTCATTCTGGTCACACTGGACGGGAGAAACCATTTTTGCTATGGTCTGGTCGTCCTGAAATCGAGTATTAAAATCGGTTCCCTGAAGTTGGCCCCTTCGCTTTCGCTTCAATCCAACCAACTCGGAGTCTTTCTGTTTAAAAAAAAAGGACTCTACAGCCTCTTTCGGTTTATGATCTCTTTCTTTTTTCAATCTCATTTAAGGCATCCGCACTTCTCTTTTTACTTATGCAATGAAGTGACCGCCACTTCGAACGAATCTGTCCCCGTTCAATCTGATGGAGAGGTCACTCATTCGCTTCCTGCGCAATGGAATCTGTCAAAAAAAGGAATCCAGATGATTTTTCCTAAAGGCAAGCTGTGAAACAGCCCCAGATTATCTCGTTTTTTCTTCCGATCATTTTAATGACTTTCTTTTTGTCCTCTTCACCTGCTCTCGAAAGGAAAGGGGTCCTGCTTCCGGATGGAAGATCCCTCGAAACCTTCGTGGCTGATACGGTCGAAACAAGGGAACGAGGTCTGATGGATTTTTCTAGGCTAAACCGGAACGAAGGAATGCTATTTATCTTCGGAAGCAATGATACCCATAGAATGTGGATGAAAAATATGGCTTTTTCGATCGATATTGTTTGGCTGGACGATAAGAAACGAATCGTAGAAATTCTCTCATCCCTCTCCCCTTGCCGGAGAGAACCTTGTCCGACATACGGTCCCGTCTTTCCTTCCAAATACGTTCTGGAACTTTCGGATGGCGCGTCCCGATATTTCAATCTCAGAATAGGTGCCCAGCTTAAATTCCCTTGATTGTCGTTTTTTTATTATGCTAGGATAAGAAAATTCTTAACTGAAACCATGGAATTCATTATGATTTTACTGAACAAACGCTTAAAAATAAAGACAACTGTTTCAACGCCCTCGTGGTGGAAAATGGTCTTGAATAAGATCAGAAGAACTTACCTTTGTTATTTCGATCCGGAATACGTTAAAGTGAACGAGGCCGCTCGAGTCGGAGAATGCTTTGGATGCGGCAAGTGCTGCACGCTTGTATTCAAGTGCGTGTTTCTTCAAGGTTCAGAAGAACAGGCCCGGTGCCAAATATATGATATTGGGAGGCCGAAGCCCTGTGGTGCATTTCCAATCGATCCCAGGGATCTGGCCGATGTCAATTTTCTATGCGGATATTCTTTTGTCACTCCCCAGCCGGGCGGAACCACAGCGGCACCTTCTCCTTCTCCCGTTTTAGTTCCTGTCCTGGAACCGGCCTACACTTTGATCCGCAAGATCGAACCCGCCGGAAGTTCTCAAACGCCTCTGATTCAGGCCAATTTGATAAGCGAGTAATCTCATGAATTCTATTCAAACCATGGATCACATTCTCAAAGATTATTCTGACACCATTAAGGTCGAAGAAAATCACCTGACGCTAATCAATCAAACAAAATTTTTAGAAGAAGTCCTGGACCTAATACTTTACCAGGCCGTTTTTAACACGGATCAAAAAGTGAAGGGAACCTGCCGTTGGATCATTAAGAAGGCCGCTCTTGAATTAAAAGTGATATCGGCTTCGATTCAATCCTTATATGAAGCGATGGGTCAGGGTATAGAGAGCGGATATACGGTACCCGCGGTGAATATCAGGGGGATGACTTTCGATGTGGCCAGGGCAATTGTCCGGGCCGCGAAAAGAAATAACTCGGGCAGCTTTATTTTTGAAATAGCAAAATCTGAAATCGGATACACCCGGCAGACTCCAAGCGAATACTCGGTCGTCGTACTGGCCGCGGCCATGAAGGAAAAGTATACCGGCCCTGTCTTTATTCAAGGAGACCATTTTCAGGCCAATGCCAAAAAGTATTCTGAAGATCCTAAGAAGGAAATCGAGGGACTGAAAACCTTGATTCAAGAGGCCATTGAAGCCGGGTTTTATAATATTGATATCGACACATCGACTCTGGTCGATTTGAACCAGCCTACCGTTAAAGAACAGCAAAGAGTTAATTTTGAGCTTGCGGCCGAATTAAGTGCACATGTCCGATCTTTGGAACCGCGGGGCATTACGATTTCCATTGGTGGAGAGATCGGAGAGGTGGGAGGAAAAAACAGTACAATTGATGAACTCGAAGCCTACATGGACAACTATCTCGAAGTGCTTCACTCCCGCTACCAGGTCACCACCGGCATTAGTAAAATCAGTATACAAACCGGCACTTCTCATGGCGGGGTACCGCTTGCAGATGGAACAGTCGCAAAAGTAAAACTTGATTTTGAAACCTTGAAATCACTTTCACGTGTATCCCGGGAAAAGTATCACCTTTCCGGTGCGGTTCAGCATGGCGCTTCGACATTGCCGGACGAAGCTTTTGACCGATTCCCCGCAACTGGAACATCGGAAATTCATCTCGCGACCGGATTCCAGAATCTGATGTATGAACACCCGCAGTTCCCTTCAGATCTGAAAGAGGAGATTTATCAGTATCTGAGGGATCATCTTTCGGAGGAACAAAAAAAAGGCGAAACGGATGAACAGTTTATTTATAAGACCCGAAAGAAAGGATTCGGATTTTTCAAAGAGAGAATCTGGAATCTCCCGCAGGCCACCAGGAAGGAAATTGGAAGTTCACTAGAAACTAAATTTGATTTTCTTTTTAAAAAACTAAAATCGGTCAATACCTACGATCGGGTTAAAAAAGTAATATCGATCGTTCCGGTCATTCCTTCGCTCTCTTCTGAAATAAAAAGAAGCTAGCACAACCTTCACAACAAGAAATTGCTTTTTAAAATATCGTCAATTATCCTACCGTTGATAATCAAGTGGATTCATGATGGCCTTTTCTGAAAAGACAAGAATGAATTCGTAATCTTCCCCATAAGCATTTTCCGAATACCACACATTCGAGGATTAATTATATCATTAAGTAGGAGAACAATCCGTCATGAAAATCTCTAAGGAGGCCTTTCAAAAAGCTTCAATCGGGCTGATCTCAAATGAACAAGTCGAAACAATTTGGAAGGCGCTTGAGGAAAACGACCAAGTTCGGCCTCAATTCGATTTGGCGAATATTGCATACTACTTCGGAGCGATGACAGTTATTTCCGCGATGGGTTGGTTCATGACCCGGGCCTGGGAGCAGTTTGGTGGGGGTGGAATATTTGTCATATCGGCGATTTATGCGATTTGTTTCAACCTGGCGGGCCGGACTTTATGGAAGAAAGAACATTTGAAAATACCGGGAGGGCTTCTATTTACAATGGCTGTCAGCATGACACCGCTTGCCATATATGGAATTGAACGGCTGGCCGGGATCTGGCCGCAAGGGGATCCTGGCGCCTATCCGGGTTACCATATATGGGTAAAAGGAAGCTGGTTTCTTCTGGAGGTCGGCACAATGATCGTCGGCATCATCACATTGTGGTTCATTCGTTTCCCTTTCCTGATGGCTCCGGTTGCCTTCTCCCTCTGGTATATGTCAATGGATATGACCCCCCTATTGTTTGGACAGTCCGATTTCTCCTGGAACCAAAGGCTGTGGGTATCTCTATATTTTGGATTGGCCATGCTTCTTGTATCCTATTTCATCGACAATCGGACAAAAAAGGATTTTGCGTTCTGGCTCTACCTCTTCGGCATGACGGCTTTTTGGGGTGGGCTCTCATTGATGGAGAACCAGGGAGAACTCCAGAAATTTCTCTATTGTCTCATAAACATCGGATTAGTGGTTGTATCAGTTCTTTTGGACCGCCGCGTTTTTATCATTTTCGGTTCCGTCGGCGTGTTTGGTTATCTGGGACATCTGGCTCAACGGGTATTCAATGATTCTCTGATGTTCCCGTTCGTCCTAACTCTTATGGGAATATTAATCATTTATTTGGGGACGTTGTATCAGCGTAATCGCCAGTCAATCGAAAATGCCGTATTGGGATTCATTCCAGATCGCCTGCGAAAACTATTGCCGAAGGAACGCACGTAGGTAATGAAAGTCTCTGTCTTACGGATCGGGAACTGTCAAACTCGTTCAAGTTGAGGATTGCTATTGGCAGTCGAAGGCGTTTTCACTATTTGAAGCTTCTCTAAATTACAGGAAGAAACTTTCCGAATTATGTGGCATCACACCTCATTATTTTAAGAATTTTTGCCATAGGCGGATTTGAGCAAGCTCCAGACCCTTATCTTTCCTGTTAGCTCAAGGTTTAACTCGTCATTCCACCCGTATAAATTTCCGGTTTCTCATCGAACCGATTGACACATCCGGCAGTGCAAAAATAATAGATTTTCCCTTTATATTGCCGAGTCGCTGGAGCGTTACCTTTTTCTACCTCCGTTTGGCAGACCGGATCAAACGTCATATCCATTTTTGGAATTTTAATCTCATGTTGACATAATGGATATTCAGCTCTTCCCTCATATTCATTTTGCGAAGAAACCCGCCCAAATTCCTTTACATTTGAGTTAATGATTCGGTCCAATAATTTTCTCAACCAAGATCGTTGATCCGATTCATCGGACATATCGTAAGACTCCTTGCAGAGTCTTGAACAGAAAAAGACAGTCCCGCCTGTGTAATGAGTATAAAACGAGGTTGTCTCTTCATTCACTTCCATGCCGCAGACTGGATCTTTAAACATTTCGTTCACCCACTCATAGAATGTGACGAAAGTTGTTGTTGGATTCTTATATCTTCAATTAATTATAGTCTTCCAAACATGATAAAAAGCAAGGAATAACCTCCTGCCGGGAATTTCAAAGATCACTCTCGTAGGAAGCAAGGAACGTTGGTGCTTGAGAAGGGGGAAAATAATTGCTATTTAATAAGCACCGGATGCATCTATTTTTTTTTAATACCCGTGATAATTTCATAAGCATTGATCGTGATTCGTTTGTCCATATCTATTTGTATCATTTGAGTTTAGAATTGGTATTTATCGCAGGAGGTTTTATGAAGACTTGGAAAGTTAAAACAATTGTTGAACAAGACCACAGAGTTTCATTTATAGTTCCGGATGATATACCCGTGGGATTGAAGTTTATAATACATTATAAACGAGAACGGGAGATATTTGAAGAAGCCCTTAGTAAATGAAAGGTATAAACTGTTTCGTTTTTTTTCGATAGACTTCATATTCGGGAAATTTCTTTATCAACCAGACCTCTTCCCGATTGGCCTTAGCCTTAAGAAGAATAACGAGGACGACGGAAAGTCCTACAGCCAATACATTCCTTCGCCACATTGAAACCCCGAATCCTCCCAGCATAACTCCAAAATACAACGGATGGCGAATGAAGTGATAGAGCCCCTCCTGAATGAGTGGAGCATTTCCAATTGGATGTGGAAAGGGCGTCAACCCTTTCCCCAGACTCTTAACTCCGATTAGGATAATGAGAGTGGCGGTTACTATAAATGTGCCGCCAACCAGGTGAAATGAGAAAGGCGAAAGAAAGATTTCTAAAAAGTCAGGTGTCGGGATGGTAAGAATGAGGATGAGCAGGGTAAACTGTCCGACAACCCACCAGCCTCCCCTTTGAAAAAACGCATCTTCCCTTGAAAAGAACGGCATTTCTTTATTTCTATTTACCCACATCGCACTAACAGTGTCCCACGATCTTTTGGATCGAGTTTATACTGAAGGAAATATCTTTTCCGCAGGAATATTGATCAGACCGCTCCTTTCATAATGAAATGTTCCTGGGCGGGAGGCAATTAAAGCAACCATGGCTCCAAGCGCTATAACTATTACGAAGAGAATGACCTTAATCATCTTGACCTTCCATATTCAATTCTCGAATAGAATCTCCTTGTTCCCAATGTCCCCTATCGTATTTCCAATGCTTTCTCCAAGAATTTCAAATAAAGAGCTGAGGAGAAGGTGGTCGTCCCACATAAATGCCGTAGAATAAGTTCGACCTTCGAATTCGACTTCGATATCGAGATGGGTATAATATTCTATCGTTTTCCTCAAGGAAGCTTTTTTTAACACACTTTGTTCTATTTCTCCCGTAGCCGCAAGGACTTTGCCCCCAGGCCCCATAAAATTAAGGTGGGGCCAGGTTAGATCTCCTTTGAGTTTCATTTCAAGATAATCGCGGAGTTTCATCTGTAGTCCAATTCCTATCTTCATCTTTCTGAGCAATTCCGGATGAGAATTTAAACTCTGTTTTTGGAAAACCTGTTAACAAATTCTTCATATCGCTTCACTTCCTTCTGGTTCCCAACTATAAATGGAACTCTTTGATGAAGCGAAGTCGGTTGAATATCGAGTATCGATTCTTTTCCGGTCGAAGCATATCCACCTGCCTGCTGGGCAATAAATGCAAGCGGCGCCGCTTCGAAAAGAAGTCTCAGCTTTCCTTCCCTTCGGTCTGGATCTTTGGAATCTGCGGGATAAAGAAAAATCCCGCCTTTGAGCAGGTTTCTGTGGAAATCTGCGACCAAAGAGCCGACATACCTCGCGTTCAAGGGACGGGACGTGGCCGGATCGATCATTTTAATATATTGAACATATTCCGCCGTCGGATGGTCCCAGTATTGGCTATTTGATTCGTTAATGCTATAAAGTGTTGTCCGCTCAGGAAAAGTCATTTTATCATGTGAAAGAAAAAATTCTCCTACCCCTTGATCGAGCGTAAATCCGTATACGCCCAACCCGGTGGAATAAACCAGCATGGTCGAAGAACCATATATCAGGTATCCCGCTGCCACCTGAAGCGACCCCTTTTGCACACAATCTTCTTCACTCCCTTTCGACCCGGGGGATATCTTTTTATGAACGGAAAAAATCGTTCCAATCGCCAGATTCACGTCGATATTGGTAGAACCGTCTAACGGATCGAGATTCACCGCATATTTCCCGGACATCTGGTCGTGCTCCAGGCTGACCACCTGTTCATCTTCCTCGGACCCGAAAGTACATACCCTTGAGCTTTGTTCAAATATTTTAAGGAAAACCGTATTGGCGAAAATATCGAGTTTCTGGACCTCTTCATTCTGAACATTCATTCTACCGGCGGATCCCAGGATATCCACCAGGCCCGCCCGGTTGACCTCTCTGGAAACAAGCTTTCCTGCCAGAGCAATATCATAGAGTAAATCTGAAAGATCTCCCGTCGACTTGGGAAATTTTCTCTGTTGTTGAATAATATGCTGGTCCAGGGTTAATAACATTTTCAATCTCCAGGATTAAAATGACATTCTTTTGCAACTCTTTCGCGGTATAACAACCATAGATCGAGGGATTTTTTCAAACAGCTCCTGACCTTTCCCTGCTTTTCCAAAGTGTCGGTATAATCCAGAACCATTTTCCAGGCCGACCTCCGGTGACCTCTTTCTACCAGGGTATGTGCGCGAATCAAATCCATGTCTTTTGGCGAAACACCATGAAACTGGACCAAGGGGTGAGATAATATCTTTTTTTCTGTATCTTGCGGAGAGGAATCAAGATCTCTCTCCATCAACTCTTTTCTATCTTTGACGCTCCCCTCGACAAAAATAGTGATGACCGCTGCTGCTTCATACCATACTCCATTTAAGGTAATTTCATCAAGCCAATCCCGATAGGCGCAGGATTCCTGAAAAAGCTCGATATTTTTGAAATCAGTTCTCTTAAAACCAAGACCCGACATCATTTTAAGAAATAGGAGCGGGTGCGGACCGAACTTTGAAATACCCCCGGTTTCTTCTTCGTAGAGATTTTCCGCGAGGTCATATCGCACTTCGCCGGGAGGATTTTTGGAATAGATCCGGCCTAAGAAAACCGGGAAATCCCGGACATAAACGGCATATTCCTGCCTGAAATGAATTTTGAGCTGGGCTTTGGTAATATCCGCCCGGGTAAAACGTTTCCAGGCCCAATGGTCTTTTTGATCCATCAGTAAGAGAAGTTCTTCCTGGAACCGGGATCCAGTCATTTAATTTTTGACGGTCAGACGGGTGAGCTTCCAGCTGGTTTTGGGGCTGCTGGAGGAGGGGTGGCCGGCTTTATTGTATCTGTCGGTTGAGCTGCTGCGGAAGGATCGGCAATCTCTTCTTTATAGACCTCTATAATTGAATCGAGTTTTATATTTTTTGCCTCAAGCGCTTTTTTGATATCGAGCAATTTAGCATCCGTTACTTTCAATACAAAGTTTATTTTTTTCGACATCCTTAAAATCCTTTCAAAATTGACAAATCGTTATAAAAATTAACAAAAACCTCTATTTAAGTCAAGATTAAACTCTTTCAAATCTATGTCTTCTCCACCGTCATCTCGCTTCCTTTTCCTTCGATTTGACTTGCTGTAAAATTATTGTAAAATATACAGTATGAACAACCAATCTGGAAAAATCACGCTCGGCTTTCTCCTTTTCTTAGGACTGGTTGCCGTGGGACTGGACGCTTCGTTTCAAATCGTTCCGATCTATATGAATTATCTGAATTTCAAGAGTGAAATTGAGAGCAGGGCCATGGAACCACAGGCCACGAGTGATAGTGGCGATCGCATCAGAAGTGTTCTGATTAAGAAGGCTGTGGAGTTTCAAATTCCACTCGACCCCGATGAGTTAAAGATTGAATATGGTGATCATTCGACCCATATCATCGCCTCATGGAAGTCCGAAGCGAAATTTCTGGGAGGCCATTTCTCCAAGATATGGCCTTTCACAGTCGATGTGAATAAAGGCAATTACAGATCATAAAAGGACTAATTCATCCGGATTCAAGGACAAAAAATACTTTTCTACCGTCTCCCTGAAAACTGACTGATCTGACACCTGGTTGATTTCGGCTCTAAACTCCCCCCCTTCCTTAAGGCCTCTGGTGTACCAACAGGCATGTTTTCTCATTAACACGGTTCCCTGTTCCTCCCCGTAACAAGTTTTCATAAATTCAAAATGCCTGAGGAGTACCTTCTTTCTCTCCTGATTCGCAGGTCCCTGATAACGAATTCCTGTTGCCAAATAACCCCTGATTTCTTGAAAAATCCATGGGTTTCCGAATGCGGCCCGGCCAATCATGATGCCGTCGCATCCGGTACTCGTCAAGATTATTTCAGCGTCTTCTGGCGAGTTGATATCGCCATTTCCGATGACAGGGATCTTAACCGTCTCTTTGACTTTTCTGATCCAATTCCAATCTGCCTTTCCGGAAAAACCCTGTGCCACCGTTCTGGCATGAATGGTCAACGCGGAAATCCCGCAATCCTCAGCCATCTTTGCCAGTTCCAACGCATAAATATTCTGATCATCCATTCCGATCCTCATCTTCATCGTCACCGGAATCCGAACCGCTTTGACAACCCTTTCCATGATCGATTGAGCTCGAGTAGGATCATTCATAACACCGGCGCCTGCGCCTGAACGCGTCACCTTTCGGACTGGACAACCAAAATTAATATCTACGATATCACCTCCAGCATCTTCGGCAAATTGAGCAGCTTTCGCCATAGGCTCCGGATGGTGGCCGAAAATCTGGATTGATAAGGGCTTTTCGTCCGGAACGGAATCCAGATATCTCTTTGTCTTCTTGTTTTCCCTGACCAACCCTTCGCTGCTGATTAACTCCGTCACGACCAGTCCGCATCCGAATTCTTTAACTATCCTTCGAAAGGGAAGGTCACTCACCCCAGCGACCGGCGCAAGTATCAGGTTATTTTCGATTCGTCTGTTACCAATCGTCAGAGGGCGTAGCAATTCTTGAGTCATGTCAATTCCCATTCAAGCGGCAGGGACCCAACCGGATTAAGATCTAGAGTAGCGTATTGCTTCTTGTTATACCGTCCTATCGCTGCCATTGCAATCATGGCCGCATTGTCAGTGCAAAACCGGGGCGATGGAATGAGAATCTGAATCCCCTCCTTTTTCCCTTCTTCGTTCATTCGCTCTCTGAGGCGGGAGTTTGCGGCGACACCGCCCACGATGACCAGGCGCTCTACTTTGGATTGTACCGCCGCGGCAATGCTTTTTCTCACCAGGATATCCACGATCGCTTCCTGATAACTGGCCGCAATATCGGGCAAATAAAGTTGAATATTTTCTTCCTTTCTTTTTTCGAGAAAGGTTCGAAGCGAGGTCTTCAGTCCGCTAAAACTGAAATCAAGCGAGCCCTTCAGTTCAGCCCGGGGGAAATGAAATTTGTCCGGATCTCGCCCCAACGCAAGCCGGTCAATGACGGGTCCTCCCGGATAACCGAGATTTAACATTTTTCCTGCTTTATCCAGTGCCTCTCCTGCCGCATCGTCTAATGCATGACCCAGTGCCTGATAGGAGCCTTCATTTCTAACGCAATAAAGATTGGTATGTCCACCCGAGACCACGAGGGTGATAAACGGATATTTTAATTCCGGATTCTCAAGAAAGATAGAATGGATATGCCCGGCCAGATGATGGACGCCGATCATGGGAATATCCAGTGCAAACGAAAGGGCCTTTCCAAACGATACTCCGACGATCAGCGCGCCGACCAAGCCCGGAGCAAAGGTGGCCGCTACCGCTGATAGCTCGGAGGCCGTGATATCCGCTTCCCTTAACGCCTCGTTCACCATGGGTTGAATCATCTCCATATGTTTACGGCTCGCCAACTCCGGTACGATGCCGCCGAAAGGGGCATGGGTCGCCACCTGGGTGGATAATAAATTGGAAAGGACGATTCTGCCGTCTTTCAATATGGCAACGCCTGTTTCATCACAGGACGTTTCAATTGCAAGTAAATTCATATTACCTTTTATATTCCTTTACCTGAGCAAGGTTGAGAGAGGCACCAGCTCCACATTTTCTACATCGACTCGGGTCAAAAAACGCTTCAATGCCCGAATCGTATTCTGCCTTGGATGTCCGATTGCAATTGCGCTTCCATTTTGATGAGCGAGGTGAACGAGATGTTCCAGCGCCTGACCAATTTCCTTTTCTCGATCGATATCGTCCAGGAAGACTTGCCTTTCGGCGGCCCTGATCCCCATTTTTTCCGCCAGGGAATAGGCTATGGACGAAGAGGTCGTACGACTATCTACAAAATAAAGATTTCGTGTCTTAATCTCATTTAAAATGATCCTCATTTTTGATTCGTCCGAGGTGATTTTGGATCCCATATGATTGTTCACCCCCTGGGCATCAGGAATCGCTTGGAGATCCAGCCTCACCTGACGAATGATCTCATCTGGATTCATGGATTGATAAATGGCTCCTTTTCCAGGATTCTCCACTGAACTTTCCGCTTCCATGGGAAGGTGGAGGAGAAGATCGTGATGTCCGTTCGATTGAATTTCTCTCGCTATTTTATTCGAATAGGTTTGAAAAGGCAAAATCGCAAAAGAGAGATTGGGATGGATGTTTCTAAGCCGATGAAATTCTCTCAGGTCGGGACCGAGATCATCGATTAAGATGGCGATCTGATCTCTCCTCTTTTTTTCGGGACGCAAAGCCGTCTTTCCCTTTTCCATTCCGTATTGAGGCTTTATGAGATGGGAGGGTTTATTGAGTCTTCCGGCCTTCTCGATCGATTTCATAACGAGGAGGAAGCAAATGAAGAGGATAACCAGAGTTAAAAATATCGTTCTGAAAGACTTCTTTTTCCTCTTGCCCACGCAACCTCAACGCTATTTTCAAGACAATAAAAAAACACACGTTCAAAATATCTGAACGTGTGTTTTAAATTCTGTTTCCAGAGGGGATTTTAAAAATCCGGCCAACTACACTTCGGCCATCACCTCATTTTCAACAAACACCGGCAAATTCTCTTTCAACAACACCTTAATCTTTTTGATATCCTTAAAGCGCCCTTTTAAAATTTCCTCCGAAAGCGGATCTTCAAGTTTTCGCTGAATCGCTCTTCTCATCGGTCGAGCGCCGTAATTCGGCTCATATCCCTCTTTCACAAGCCATTTCTTTACTTCAGGCGTGACCTCCATTTGAAGTCCCTTAATCGCGATTCTCTTATTTACGTCATCCAGAAGCATATCCACAATTTTGAGGAGATGTTTTTTGTCCAGCTGATGGAAAACAACCATTTCGTCCAAACGATTCAAAAACTCGGGATTAAAAGTCTTTTTCAATTCAGCCATTATGCCGTCTTTCACTTTTTGATCCGCCTCTCCCTCTTCGCCCATTTTCTGGAAACCAAGGCTTGGCGCCTTTTCGACCAATCGAGCTCCCAGATTGGAGGTCATAATTAAAACGGTATTTTTAAAATCGACTTTTCTTCCCAGGCTATCTGTCAGAACGCCGTCATCGAGAACCTGCAACAACACATTGAACAGATCAGGATGCGCTTTCTCAATCTCGTCGAAAAGGATTACAGAATACGGTCTGCGGCGGACTTTCTCGGTCAGCTGTCCCCCTTCTTCATATCCCACATATCCCGGAGGCGCGCCCATCAAACGGGAACTGCTGAACTTTTCCGAGTATTCAGACATGTCAATCCGGATCAAGGCATCCTCATCATCGAACATAAATTTGGCCAGAGTTCTCGCCAACTCCGTTTTACCGACTCCGGTAGGACCGAGAAATATAAATGACCCGATCGGCCTTCTTTCACCTTTCAATCCTGCGCGGGAACGACGGATGGCACGACAGACCGCATCAATCGCCTCGTCCTGTCCTACAATTCTCTTGTGTAGTTCTTCCTCCATGTGGATGAGTTTTTTTGTCTCTTCCTCTTCCAAACGGAAGAGAGGAATCCCCGTCATCTTTGAGACCACATAGGCCACCTCTTCTTTATTGATATTCGGCTTGTTCTTCTCCTGCGTCTTTTTCCATTCTTTTTTCGAGTCTTCCATTAATCTCTTTAACCGCTCTTCCTCTTCTCTCAGACGTACCGCTTCTTCAAAATTTTGAAGCTTGATTGCGAGGTCCTTTTCCTTGGCAACTCTTTTAATTTCATTTTCAATATTCCGAATCTCCTGCGGCTGGGAATAGTTGATCAGTTTCGCTCTTGAACCGGCCTCGTCGATGACATCGATTGCCTTGTCAGGCAAAAATCGGTCCGTGATATACCGGTCCGACAGGCGGACTGCCTCGATGACCGCATCCTCGCTGATCTTTACGCCGTGATGCTCTTCATAACGGTCCTTCAATCCTTGTATGATCTGAATGGTCTGATCCATACTGGGAGGCTGGACAAAGATAGGCTGAAAACGTCTCTTGAGTGCAGAATCCTTTTCGATATGTTTTCGGTATTCATCCAGAGTCGTGGCACCGATGCACTGGACTTCCCCTCTTGCGAGGGCGGGCTTAAGCATATTAGAGGCATCGATCGAGCCCTCTGCCGCCCCGGCCCCGACCAGGGTATGTAATTCGTCAATAAAGATAATGACATTACCTGCGGTCATGATTTCTTTCATGACCACTTTGAGTCGCTCTTCAAACTGACCGCGATATTTGGTTCCAGCGACCAGGGATCCGAGATCAAGCGCAATGACCCGTTGATTGAGCAGATTGTCGGGCACTTCGCTCGCAATAATTCTCTGTGCAAGTCCTTCCACAATCGCCGTTTTTCCGACACCAGATTCTCCAATTAAAACCGGGTTGTTTTTGGTTCTCCGGCTAAGGATCTGAAGAACGCGTTCAATTTCATCGGATCTACCTATGACCGGATCGAGAGTCCCTTCCGAAGCCAGTTGAGTCAAATCCCGGCCGAATTCATCCAGCGCCGGGGTATTGCTCTTTTTATCTTTCTCTCTCGGGGATGTTTTTCTTAATAAGTTAATCGTCAACTGCCGGGCCGTTAAGAGATTTGAACCAAGGCTTCGAAGAATCTTTCCTCCGATTCCCTCTTCTTCTCTTAAAAGTCCGAGGAGCAGATGCTCGCTGCCAATATAGTTGTGGCCCAGGAGTTTAGCCTCTTCCATCGCATACTCAAGGACTTTCTTGACACGCGGGGTAAATGGAATTTCCCCAAAGGTCATCGTGCTTCCGCCGCCCGGTAAATTTCTTTCAATTTCGAGACGAATTTGTTCGCTGGAAAGCCCCATCTTTTTCAAGACGGCAAGTGCCATCCCGTCACCCTCCCTTAAGATAGCCAGGACAAGATGTTCCGTACCGAGATAGTCATTCTGATGTTTCTCGGCTTCCTCTCTGGCCAGGATGATGATTTTTCTTCCACGATCGGTGAATCTTTCGAACATTACGCCTCCTCCAACGGAAAAACTTTATGATCATTGCTTGATAAAGGCTTTCAGACTCGTCTACGCTTTATTTTAATTTTAACCCCACCTTCAATATTCTGTCAAGTTTTTTCCCCTTCCGGCAACTTGTCGCGGCCGCATTACAGGCAATTTTGGGTTCACTTTTTGAATAATCAATGCTTTAATAGAACATCTTTTGGAATCACGATTTGAAAGACGTGTTTGACCATGTTTGACGATACAATCGAAAAATTGAAAAAAGAGGGACTCTATCGCGCGCTTGCTTCCAGAATGCCTGGAAACGGACCAGAAATCGTGATAGACGGCAAAACGTATCTCTCATTCTCTTCCAACGATTATCTTGGACTCTCCCGTCATCCGAGGCTCATCGAAGCAGGCCAGGATGCTCTGAAACAATATGGAGCGGGAAGCGGCGCCTCAAGGCTCTTGTCGGGATCATTTCTTCCACATCTCACGTTTGAAAACGAAATTTCAAAATTTAAAAACACCGAATCGGCACTTCTCTTCGGATCCGGGTATCTCGCCAACCTTGCTCTACTCTCTGCCCTGCCAAAAGAAGGAGATCTTGTTCTGGCAGATCGCCTGAATCATGCCAGCCTGATGGACGGGTGCCGGCTTAGCCGGGCCACATTCAAACTCTTTAGACATCGTGATATCGATCATTTGAGATACCTTCTTGACAAAAAGTCGAAAAACCAGAAGGCCTGGATCATTTCAGAAGGGGTATTCAGCATGGAGGGGGATCTTGCAGATCTTCCGGAACTTGTTTCCACTGCCCGGCAATTTCAAAGTGAACTCATCATCGACGATGCCCACGGATTCGGGGTCCTCGGAAAAAACGGACGTGGCACATTTGAGCATTTCAATCTGGAACGGGAGAACAGGATTGAAATGGGAACCCTGGGCAAAGCAGCCGGTCTTTACGGAGCATTTGTTGCAGGTTCAAAATCGCTGATTGACTATTTGATCAATCGGGCCAAGCCATTTATCTATACCACCTCTCTTCCTCCTGCCATTCCAGCTATGGGAATTGTCGCTTTGCAACTCCTTTCCGAAGGCGAGGCGCTGAGATCCCGACTGAAAAAAAATCAAGCCATTTTCTACGCCCGCCTTCTTAAATCAGGTTTCTCGGTTACTGAAGGCATTACGCCGATTATTCCGATTTTGACAGGAGATAATTTTAAAACAATGGAATTTTCCAAAGCCCTGTTTGAAGAAGGCCTTTATATACCTGCGATACGCCCTCCCACGGTTCCTGGAGGAAAGGGACGCCTGAGAATTTCACTTTCTGCCGCCCACAGTGAGGCTGATATTGAAATCTGTGTAAAACTGTTGACAAAATGGGGTAAACATTTTGGGATTATCTAGACAAAATGTCCTGATCGTCGGAGGCTCCGGCGGGCTTGGAATGGAACTCGCGAAAACTTTTTATGAAAAGCGGGACCGTTTGGCGCTTCATTACTTTCGTTCCGGAAAAAAGGCCAAACTTCTGATGAATGAACTGGGGCACTCCTCAGAATCAGATGATGCATTTACGTGCCAGGCCGATCTCCGGCAGGCGCATTCTGTCGATACGCTATTTGACTTGATCAAAAAAAGATGGTCTCATCTCGATGTTCTCATCCACAGCGGAGGATTAAATGAAGACGCCCTTTTTTCAAAGATCAGTGAAACAGACTGGAATGAAACCGTAAAGATCAATCTGACAGGGGTCTTTTTATGCATGAAACTTGCCGCTGGATGGATGATGGCCCAAAAGAAAGGTCACATTATTAATATTGCGTCGCGAAGCGGAATGACAGGACGAATCGGACAAGCGAGTTACGCCGCTTCCAAAGCAGGAGTCATCGGACTCACGAAAGCGGCTTCATTGGAATGGGGCATGGATCAGATACAGGTTAATGCAGTTTTACCAGGTTACCTCCCGACACCGATGGGATTAAAACTTTCACTCCGGCATCAGCAGAAGATGGTTTTGGAAAACTCCCTTCACAAATCGTCTTCTTTGAAAGAAGTCGCTCAATTTATTTTCAATCTGAGCCGAATGGAAAATGTCTCGGGACAGGTTTTTAATCTTGACAGCAGGCTTATTTGAATGGGGGGACTCATCGGCCGTCACAAGAGGTTTTTTATAGCCGGAACCGATACCGAAGTCGGCAAGACTTATTTTGCCTGCCGTTTTATCGAACAGCTGATCGCTCGGGGCGAAAAGGTCGGCATTCTTAAGCCCATTGAAACAGGCATTCTGACCAGAGAGGATTCGGATGCCGTACGCCTGATCACTGCTGCCCGCTCGAATATCCCGATAGAATCCGTCTCCCCTTACCGGTTCAGAACCGCCGCCGCACCCCGAGTCGCAGCACGCCTGGAAAAGAGACGGATTGATCCTCGAAGAATTGTGACCTCTTTCGAGTCAATCTCTTCCCAGCACAGATGGATGGTCGTCGAAGGGGCAGGTGGATTGAGGGTGCCGATTCAGAAACATTACGATATGACCGACCTGATCCTTGCTCTCGGGATTCCTGTCATTCTGGTCTCCCTTCAGAGGATCGGAGCGATCAATCAGACCCTCCTGTCCCTCCATTTTGCAAAAGATCGGGGTTTGAATGTCCTGGCGGTCATATTGAATCAGCCTGAAGCATTTCCGGCGGAATCCCCTCTCCACGAAAACCAGAAAATGATCGGGGAGGAATGCGACGTTCCCATCCTGACTTTTAGGAGCAGAAAGTCCGAAGCGGGAAGGAACTTCTTTTGGAAGAAACTTCTCGGCTAGACTTTTTCTTGAATGACTTCGATGAATATTTTGACCAGATCCGGATCAAACTGCTTGCCTGAATAACGGATCAATTCATTTATGGCCGTCTGTGCGGGAAGAGCTTTTCGATAAGGCCGGTCGGTGGTCATGGCGTCATAGGTGTCCAGGATTGCAACAATCCTGGATGCCATCGGAATTTTTTCACCGGCAATACCTTCCGGATAACCGGTTCCGTCAAAACATTCCTGGTGATGATAGATGATCGGAGCGACGGGCTTTAGAAATTTTATCTTTCTTAAAATATCTGCTCCAATTCTCGGGTGGAGCTTCATCTCATCATATTCAACCGGGGTCAGCTTTCCCGGTTTTCCCAATATCGCATCTTTTATGCCGATCTTTCCGATATCATGAAGGGCCGCCCCATATCTTAACTGTTTTCGATCCTCCTGGCTCATATTCAACTTATCCGCAAGCAATAGGGAATAATCGACCAGCCTGTCACAGTGACCGCTGGTGTAGGAATCTTTCGCCTCGATCGCGGAAGCCAGCGCCTTTAATGACTCAAAGTGAGCGTTTTCAAGTTCTTCGATCAGTCCGTAATTTTCGAGAATAATGGAAAGTTGATGGCCGATGATTGAAAAAAGCTCTTTGTCCGGTGGCAAAAAGCCATTTTTCGAAACGCTCTTTAGGCAGATCAGGATGCCGCGGGTATCATATTTGGAATTCAGCGGATAAACCATGAGCGATGAGAAATGAAAGGATTTAATTTGTTCGAAAACATCCTGATATTCATTATCCGAATCTGAAATGAGCAGGGCTCTGAGGAGGTTTGAAAAACGCTGCTCAAGCCATCGAATAAGATCCGAAAGCTCGGCTCTGTATCCTGACTGATTCGTTTTTATTTCCTGAAAGACCGGTACGGAATACCCTTTCTCTCCGAAGGTGAATGAAACCAGATCGGCTCCCGATTCCCGGGAAATGAGCGTAAAGATCTGCTGGAAAATATCCCCCATTTTGGGTCTTTCAGCCAGATTTTGCGTCATTTCAAAAAGAGGCATTAAAAGTTTAAGCCTAACATTCTCTTTGATAATCCGGGATCTCCAGAGAGATTCTTCGACCGTATTTAACATCTCCTGGCGGGTAAACGGTTTCAGAATAAACCCGTAAATTCCGGTCTTTAGAAAATCGTTCCCGCTCTCGAGATCGTGGGGAGCAATCAGGAGCAGGCAGGGAATGTCACGGTAGGACTCCTTAATGATCGAAAAAAGAGAATGCATCTCTTTGAACATGAGATTGATAAGAACCAGGTCAAAAGATTCTTCATTCAAACGCTGGAGAGCCAGCTGGGCAGAATTCACCGCAAGAACAGAATAATCTTTCAAGACTTTCAACGTCACTTGCCGAATCGAATCTTCCGAATCAATCAGGAGCAGCTTCTCATTTGCCATCGACTTTTTCCCGCCTGGTTAAAATGGGGTTAGACTAGCCATTCCACCCTCTTTTGTCAATCAGTAATTTGGTCGTCTTTCATCACTTTTCGAACTTCTTCAAACAAGGTTTTCACGGCATATTTAATATTATCCTGCTCCCAGACCGCCGATATAACGGCTGCCCCTTTTGCACCGCATTCAAAGACCTTTTCGATATTTGACGCCGAAATCCCTCCGATCGCAATGACAGGGAGTTCCACTCCCCGTGCAACCTCCTGAAGCGCTCGTGTTCCAAGTTCAACCGATTCGTTTTTCGTCCCCGATGTAAAGACAGACCCAAATCCAATATAATCAGCCCCTCCCTTCTGGGCCTCCAGGGCCTGATTCAGGTTGTGCGTCGAAACTCCGATGATCCACTTTTTCCCCAGGAGTTTCCGCGCTTCTTTAATCGGTAAATCTTTCTGGCCGATATGAACGCCATCCGCGTCGGAAGCAAGGGCAATATCGAGATCGTCGTTGACAATATAAATAGCCCGATACCGTGCAGTTAATTCCCGCAGCCTAATCGAGATTCGAAGTGCCTCCTTTTTGGAGCATTCTTTGTTTCTGTACTGGACAAACCGGATTCCTTCGGAAAGTGCTTCGTTCAAACGGGTAAAAAAGAGATCCGGATTTCCGATGGAAGGAGGGGTAATAAGACAAATCTTCGCCTGGAGAATAGAGGTCACGTCTATACGATCTTACTGATGAAGGGTCGGAATTAATTTATCAAGATAGTTTGTAGCATATTTACTTTTGATAAATCCGGGGTCTTGAAATATTTTACGGTGAAGGGGAATGGTGGTCTCGATCCCTTCTATAATAAACTCGTCAAGGGCCCTGCGCATTCGGGCAATCGCTTCAGTCCGGTTTTCTCCCCAGACAATCAATTTCGCAATCAGAGAGTCGTAATAGGGAGGAACATGATATCCTGCAAAAGCCGCCGTGTCGATTCGAACTCCCGGACCCGTTGGCGTTCGAAACTGCTTGATTAAACCGGGTGAGGGTTTAAAATGATCCGGGGATTCCGCATTGATCCGGCATTCGATGCAATGGCCCCTTCTTCTGACCTGATTCTGTTTGAAGTCAAGAGACCGGCCCGCAGAAATCTTGATTTGTTCCTTGATCAGATCGACTCCGGTCACCATTTCGGTTATCGGATGTTCAACCTGTATCCGTGTATTCATTTCTATAAAATAAAACTTATGATCCGTGTCCATTAGAAATTCGATCGTTCCGGCATTCACATATCCAATCGAATTCACGATCGACAGGGCAATTCTTCCCATTTCGTTCCGAGTCGACTCATCGACAACGGGCGAGGGAGTCTCTTCAATGATCTTTTGATGCCTTCTCTGAATGGAGCAGTCTCTTTCGCCCAGGTGGACCATATGGCCCTTTTCGTCACAAAGAATCTGTATTTCAATATGTCTCGGTTCAATAAAGAACTTTTCCATATAAACACTGTCATCTCCAAATGCAGAGAGGGCTTCGGATTGGGCGATTTGAACCGCGTTCATCAACTCTTCTTCCTTGTTGACCACTCTCATCCCGCGTCCTCCTCCCCCGGAGGATGCCTTGATAATTAATGGATAGCCAATTCTTTTTGCAATATCCCTCGCATTTTCCTCTCCCATCAATTTCCCTTCACTCCCCGGAATGACAGGAATGCCGTTCTTAATCATCATCTCTTTCGCTTTGGCTTTGTTTCCCATCAGAGAGATCGACTCTGCCGATGGACCAATAAACTTCACCCCTGCTGATTCGCAGACTTCAGAAAAATAGGCGCTCTCGGCAAGAAATCCATAACCTGGATGAATCGCCTCGGCGTCAGTGACTTCCGCCGCACTCAAAATATTGGGTATGTTTCGATAGCTCTGTGAAGCATCGGCAGGACCCACACAGACAGCCTCATCGGCAAATCGCACATGAAGGGAATTCAAATCAGCTTCCGAGTAAATGGCAACGGTTTTGATCCCCATTTCCTTACAAGCCTGAATCACACGAAGTGCAATTTCTCCCCGATTTGCGATTAAAATCTTCTTAAACATCATGGCCATTTTTCTAATCTAAAGGGTATTCAGAACAAGTTGATCAGGAACCCCGACCGGAACAAAACCTTACTGGGGTTCAATGGCAAACAGAGGTTCACCAAACTCCACCGGGTGTGCATTTTCAGTCAGTATTTCAACAACCTTGCCATCGACATCCGACTCGATTTCATTCATCAGCTTCATGGCTTCAATGATACAAACGATCTGCCCTTTTTTGACAACCGTTCCAATTTCGACGTAAGACTCTGCATCCGGAGACGGAGAACGGTAGAAGGTTCCCACAATAGGTGCTTTGATTACTTTTTGATTCAGCGATGAACTCTCTTCGCTTCCGGCCTCCGATTCAACTGACAGCCCGTGGGTCAGGTTTGACGTTTTCGCGCCCTTTTTCTCGTGTGACCCGTTCGCAACGACCCAGTCGTCCGTTCCTTTTTTGATCCTCACTCTGACCCCGGATTTTTCGAGTTCGAACTCCACGATATCGGTTTTTTCCAAAACCTTTATAATTTCCCTTATCTCATCCATATTCATAATTCAAACACCTCTTCTCATATCATACTGGAAAATACATTTCGAGAATATGACCTGCCGTCTCCGACCCTTATTTGGAAACTCTTTCTATGTACGATCCTGTTCGGGAATCCACTTTAATCACGGCACCCTCATCCAGATGAAGGGGAACCTTGATCAGAGCGCCTGTTTCCACTTTAGCCATTTTGGAACCGCCTGTGGCAGTATCCCCTTTGACACCCGGTGGAGTTTCAACTATCTTCAATTCGACAAACATGGGCGGAATGACTGAAAGCGCCTGTCCTTTATAGAAAACAACTTTTGCCTGCATATTTTCTTTCAGGTAATTCTGGGCACCTCCCATTTGACTTTCCGGTATAAAGAGCTGTTCATAGTTGCCGGTGTCCATAAAATAGTAGTTTTTCCCTTCCGCATACAGATACTGCATCTCTTTTTCTTCGACATCGGGTGCATCAAACTTTTCACCCGAGCGGAAATTCCTCTCAAGAACATTTCCCGTTTTCAGGTTTTTCATTTTCGTTTTTGCGAAAGCTGCCCCTTTGCCGGGTTTAACATGTTGATATTCGATTATTTCATACGGGTCGCCATTATACTCAATTTTAAGGCCACTTCTAAAGTCGGTGGTGGAGATCATTACGGGGATATTCCTTCTATTTTAAAGTTAAAAATCAGAATGATTAATTTTAAAGAACTCAATTAAGACTGACGCAAGTGGTAGACGGCCGCCTGAAGGCCCAAAAGATAGCTTTTCGGACCAAACCCGGTAATTTGACCCAGGGCAACCGGCGCAATCATGGAATGGTGCCTGAACGGTTCCCTATTATAAATGTTTGAAAGATGAACTTCAACCGTCGGAATCAACAAAGCTGAAATAGCATCTCGAATGGCGATACTGGTGTGCGTATAGGCGCCAGGATTAATAACCAGAGCATGGCATTTCACTCCGCTTGTGTGGATATGTTCAATCAATTCCCCTTCCGAGTTAGACTGATGGATTTCCACATCAATCCCCAGGCGGTCCGCCTCAACCGAAATTTCCTGATTGAGTTCTTCCAGTGTCAGACAACCATAGATCCCGGGCTCCCGTTTGCCCAATAAGTTAAGATTCGGGCCATGGAGAACCAGAATCCTTTGCCTCGACTTTGATTTATTTGAACTCATCTTTCAGCTGATCCATCTCCCGCCTGATGATAAACCGCCCTTTCCCAAAATTTCCGTCAGCGTCGAGAACCAGAACCAGGAAATATTCGTCATTGATTTTCTTGAATATCAAAATCGCCGATTCCATTTGAACCGTGAATTCAAGAGGAGAACCCTTCTTGAGAAATTCTGTTTTCTCCTTGAACTCCCGGAAAGTCTTGCAAAATTCAGCTCCCAATACATAAAGATCGAGGGGCTTCTCCTTCTTATATTCTTCGACCACAATGCCGTCATTTGCGACAATTGCGGCTCCCAGAGCCTTATCTGATTCTTCTACTACTTTTCGCAAGATTTCAGAAAATCCCATAGCGATCCGTTCTGATTTTTTAAAAGATTAATGGTTATTTTTGAGTATTTCAAGCCATTGCCTAAGTCTGGCAATTCGAGACTGGTTCTTGGAACTCACGGGAGATGACGCGGTTTGAACAGGAAGCGATGGCTCCTCCTGAGGAGGCATAATCGTTTCGAGAATGTCCTTTTCAATCTTTTCCGGTTCATTTTTCAGACCCAGGAGATTTCCGATCGTCCTGGCGTCTTCCAGCTGTTGCCGAACCGTTTCGTTATAGGGGTCCTGGTCAAGCAGTTTTTGATAGATATCAATGCCTTTTTGATAATGACCCTGCTTGATATAGAGTTCAGCCAGAGCCATAGTTTCCAGGTTCTCTTTTGACCTTCCCTCCCCTTTTTCCGAAGAGCCGCTTCTCTCGGGAGGCGCTTTAACCTCCTCTTTCATGATATCGGCAAAATCAAACTGGCTTTCCGGTTCTGCCTTCTCTATTTCCTTGTCTTCTTTTTTCCCATTTAACGAAACTTCTTCTGTTAAGGGAGGCGCCACAGAGATCAACGCATCGGGAGGCGATTCAACTTCTTTTGCGGACTGCGCAATTTCTATTATATTAACCGGGGTTTCTGAATTTTCAGGGGACTCCGGCGGCAGAGGAGACGGTTCAGGAATTTTGACCTCCGGCGGTCGCCGCTCAGACTCTTTTCTGACTTCCTGTATCTTTTGAAGAAGGATGATCGCGTCGACATCTTTCGAACTAAAAAAGAGGACCTGGTTGCAACACTTCTCTGCCTCTTTGAAAAGTTTATCGTCAAAATAGATTGAGGCGAGTTTCTTATTGACGATAAGATTGTCCGGGTTCACTTTCAAAATCTGTTCAAAGAGCTCTTTTGCTTCTTTTATTTTATTTTGGCCCGCGTATACTTTTCCCAGCAAAACCTTGGCACCCAGGTAGGATGGATGGACTTTTAGACCGGTTTGAAGAACAATTAACGCCTCTTCAAGCATTCCCCCTTTGAAATATTCCTCTGCAAGGTTGAAAAATATTTTTGAACCGGGTTCTTTCTGAAGCTTTTCACTCAGCTTCGCAATCTCCGGAGATACCGTCCCCGCTGGCATGTCAGCCATTCATTTTTCCTAAAATAATTAGTAATTACAATGAGTTTATGATATCAGATCTCAAACAAAAGTCAAGCATGCGGCTTCAAACCCTCGTTTGAAAGGAAGTTTCAGGTCAAACCATAACCCAAACCAGGTCTTTTTTCAAAAAGAAAGAATAGTTCATGGATTCAGGACGAAAAATCATTTCGAATGCCCAATCAAAGTCAATATTTTGTCAAAAATGTTTTCGGCAACTTTTCTTTTGGGAAGGAGGGAAAAGGTTTCTTTATGTCCCGCCCGGTCATAAAAAGTGACAATATTATTCTCTGAACCGAACCCTGCCCCTTTTAAACTGATATTATTTGCCACGATCAGATCAAGATTTTTGTCTTTCAACTTTTTGACCGGATAACGGTCGGCACTTTCCGTCTCCGCAGCAAAACCAACCAAAATCTGATTCGATTTCATATTTCCCATTTCGGCAAGAATATCTTTCGTCGGATTCAGCTGAAGTTGGAACGGACCCTTCTGTTTTTTAATCTTTTTTTCCGCAGGGCGAATGACCTGATAATCTGAAACAGCAGCGGCCATAATAAAAATATCGGATTTCGGGAAGAGATTAAGTGCCTCGCGGGCCATCCCTTCGCCGGTCTGAACCGGTATGAATCTTGCTCCGGCAGGAGGCACAAGATTCGTCGGACCAGAAATCAAGGTCACTTCGGCACCCCGGTACAAGGCCTCATGGGCCAGGGCATATCCCATTTTTCCGGAAGAACGATTCGATATAAATCGGACAGGATCGATCGGTTCTAGCGTCGGACCAGCTGAAATAGTCACTTTTTTTCCATTCAAATCCCGCTTTTTATCAAAATAACTCGAAATCTCCCTGAGAATGGACTCTTCCGCTGCGAGGCGCCCTTCGCCTGTCTTTCCAGACGCGAGTCGTCCTTTTTCAGGCGGAATGAATCGAATTCCCTCTGTCTTCAGAAATTCGACATTTCTCCGGGTGGTCGTCTTGCTCCACATTTCACCATCCATTGCCGGAGCCATGATAACCTGGACCCGGGTCGCAAGTACCAGCGCACTTAAGAGATCGTCGGCGAGGCCTGCCGAGGCTTTTGCGATAAAATTCGCCGTAGCGGGAACAATGAGAATCAAATCTGCGGATTCCGCAAGGGAGATATGGGCCATTTCATGCGAAGGCATGAAAATGTCCGTTAACACTTTCCGGTTTGACAGGACTTCAAATGTGAGCGGGGAGATAAATTTGAGGGCGGATCGGGTCATCACCACCGTGACCTGGGCTTCCCGGGAAGTCAATTGACGTAATAAGGAGACGGCCTTATATGCCGCGATGCTTCCTGTCACGCCAAGAACAATCTTCCTGTTTCGCATTTTCCTACGGGGTTACTCCCCTTCCGGCTCTTTAAGAATTGAATCGTCAACATAAACACTCAATTCTTTCTTGATCTCGGTAATCATTTCACCCTCTTTTGCAATCATCGCCTGGGTCTTGAGCTCTTCTTCTCTCATACGTTTCGCTTCTCTTTGGGCCTGCCTGGCATCCCTTCCAGTGTGAAAAACGACTTTATTTTCCAAAATCTCTTCGATGGATACCGTCGTAGCCTTTTCGTACCGGGTATCGATAGGTGCCGTGGGCGCTTCGACGATTTGTTTCGCCCGCTGGGCCGCCATGATGACTAAACGATGGCGGCTATCTATTTTCTTGTTTTCAACGACAATGGGCAATGAAATAATATCAAGCATTTTTTTATACTCCTTCTTTCACTTTTATAAAAGTCTCCTCGATCCAGGAAAAATTCATTCGTTTCATTTTGATCCGCTCTGAAATAACAATCGCTTTCAAGCTTTCAAGAGCTCCTTCGAAATCATCATTGATGATCAGATAATAATATTCCCTGTAGTTCCAGATCTCCTCCCTCGCCTTCTTCAATCTTCGGGCAATCTCTTCGGGAGAATCAGAATTTCTCTCGACCAGTCTCGATTTGAGAACCTCAAAGGAGGGGGGTAGAATGTAGATATAGACTCCTTCCTTGTATTTCTTTTTTAACTGCATCGCTCCCTGGGCATCGATATCTAATAACACATCATAGCCCTGTTTCTGGAGTGACATCAGCTGACTCCGGGAAGTCCCATACAAATTCCCATGGACTTCCGCATATTCCAGAAATTCGTTATTTTCGATCATCGTTCTGAACTGATCCCGGTCGACGAAGAAATAATCGATGCCGTCGGACTCTCCCTGTCTCCGTGCCCTCGTCGTGTAGGATACTGACGTCTTCAAATTCTTGACTTCTTCCATGACACGTCTGCAGAGGGATGTTTTCCCTGCTCCGGAAGGCGCCGAGACAATAAAGAGTTGTCCCTGTTTGCTGCTCCCTTCGATCATACTCTCTTCCCTTTACCCCTTTTCAAATTTTTCAGACCTTCCTATTCCACATTTTGAACCTGTTCACGAAGGATTTCAAGTTCTTGTTTAACAAACAGCGTCGTCGGCGTTCCCCCGGTCTTTGAACCGATCGTATTGATCTCCCGGTTCATCTCCTGAAGGAGGAAATCCATCCCGCGCCCTGACGGCTCATTTCCCTGAATCATCTTTTCAAACTGCGAGAGATGGCTGATCAGCCGCGAGATTTCTTCCTGGATGTCCATCCGGTCTGAATATAACACGACTTCCTGCGCCAGTCTTTGCGGGTCCATTTCCAGTATCGACTTCAGTTCATCCAGCTTCTTCAATAAACGGTTTTTGTAGTTTTGCAGGATCCCTTCCCGGTAACGCTCGATTTCGCCGATCTGACTTTTGATCAACAACAGATGCGATTGCAGATCCGAAGCCAGAGATTTCCCCTCCTCTTCTCTCATCCTGTCTAATTCTGACATCGCCTTTTGCAATAGAGACTCGATCTTGCTTTCAAACTCTTTAAAATCAACGCCTGGCATTTTCTGAACAAATTTGTCTTGCAGCTGGAGGAGATGCGTGAGTGAGACCTCCTCTGTCAATCCTAGCTTCTTTTTAATCCCCGACAGGGCTAAAAAACAGCGCTCCAATGCTTCTTCATTTAAATAAATATTCCCGAATGAGAATTCGTTTTCCATTGGCATGACTTGAAAGGAGAGATAAAAATGTCCTCTCGAAAATCTTCTCGAAACCAATTTCTTCAATTTCGTCTCAAGAAATCTCAGGTCCTGCGGCAAATTTTGGACCGAGATTTCACAAAATCGGTGATTGACCGACCTGATTTCAAGCCCGACACGGTAACCTGTTATTTCAAGGTCCGCCTTTCCATATCCGGTCATGCTTTTTATCATTTTGAGAATCGCGTGAAGACGTTGTGAGCTAAAGATTCAAAATCATTCCTGAAGGAGAGAGGATCTTTAAAAGCGGGTGACGGGATTTGAACCCGCGACACCAAGCTTGGGAAGCTTGTACTCTACCAGCTGAGCTACACCCGCATTCGAAATGCAAGAACCGTCTCAAAAAAGGAACAACGGCAAAATCGAATTATAGTCA
The DNA here is from genome assembly GCA_016194305.1 of Nitrospirota bacterium. Taxonomy (NCBI): domain Bacteria; kingdom Pseudomonadati; phylum Nitrospirota; species Nitrospirota bacterium. The sequence goes on from JACQBW010000025.1 coordinate 68,601, forward strand.
AAAGGTCCAGGGAGATCAAGCTTTTCGAGGGGATCTTTGGCGAATCTGGGATATTTTTTTTGAAACGTCTCTGTAATTCACATTTTCTTTATATACTTCGCTAAATACGTTGAGCGCTTCTTCATAATTTTCCTGCATCTCATAAAGCATCGCCAGTTCATATTTTAAACTGTGGATCTGATCGTGATTCAACTGGGTCATCTGAATCGCATGAGAAAGCTGTTCCACCGCAAGTTTAGGCAGTTCTTCTTCGAGATAACATTGCGATAGGAGAATCGCGGAATCTACGACTCTAGACCCTCCCTTGACGGAAATTTGAAATTCCCCGATGGCTTCGGTTCTGAGTCCCATTTCCTTATAGGCGACTCCAAGGTCAAAATGGGTTTCGAAATCTTTTTCGCCGATATTCGCCTGAATCCCCTTCTGAAATTCTTTGATGATTTTTCCGAAGTCATCGTCCTGGACGGCGTCGTCTGAAGGTGCCACGATTTCTTCTTTAAACTCGCTTTCAAGTTCTCCCATTAAATTGACGAAGTCTGTCTTTTCCGTTTTATCAAGAATCGTCGTTTTCAACTTAACGGTCCCGGGAGTAAAAGTGTTATGGCTGAAACTCTGTACGGGCTCAGGTGCGGGTGGCGGGGAATTAACTAATGACGAAGCCGCCAGGGGCTCCGAAAACACCTGTTCAAAATTAGCGGTCTCAGCGACAGGCGTTTCATTTAATGTTCCGAGGATCTCATCTAATTTCGATTTTGCAATTCTGTTTTCAGGAAAATATCTTAAGATCGTCTCATAGATGATCCTTGCTTCGCTTAAGAGGCCCTGCTGGGAATAAAACTCTCCTTCTGCCAGTTTCTCCTTGACCTTTTCATCGTCCATTTCGGGTGCCAAAGACGCCTCAGTGGTTTCGGACAGTTCAGGTACAGAGGCCGGGGAATCAGTCAAAGAAGAATCAAATGCGGACAAATCGATTCCTTCTGGCAGAAAACCTTCGACGGGATCCGGTTCAGATTCAATCGTTTCCGGCAAGGGGGATAACATTGGAGGAGCCTCTGAAATAACCGGTTCGGCTTCTTCCTTTTTCGCCTTTAAAAAGGTCTCCGAAGAAATTCCTCCGGAATAGCCGGGCTCCGACAGAGGAAAAGACTTCACCTCGTCCGTCATTGAAAATTCCTGGAATGAAACACCTCGTGATCCCGTGGCGTTTTCCGGATTTCCCGGGGAGAAATCAATCGTTTCGGGAGCGGGCATCGGCGGAGCTGAGTTGTCCGGTGAGTGAAAATCCTTTAACATCTGTCCCGCCTGGGCATGTCCGGGTTCGAGAGCAAGTACTTTATGAAGTGCCTCTTCCCCTTCCCTCATCTTTCCCTGGGTCTTGCAAATTCCGGCAATCTGAATATATTGCTCTACCGCATCCTTGAGCTCTTTCTCCTTTTCACAGAGACTGGCGAGCATGAGACGCATCTGGATATTTCCAGAGTCCAGGTTGACGATCTTCTTGTAAATGAGAATGGCATCCTTATGCAATCCATTCTTGGTATATCGCCTGACAATTTTCAGATATTCGTCAATGGCATTCCCGATAAGCCCTCTTTCCGCATCGAGGTCAGCCATCTTCAGCTGAATTTCAGTATTTTCGGGATCGATTTTAATGATTTTTTTATAGACCGCGATGGTTTTTAATGAAAAACCTGCAGAGTCAAAGGCTTTGGCCGCCTTAAGGTATGAGGTAATGGCTTCCTGATTATTGTTTTTTTTAAGGTAGAGGTCGCCAATGGTATTGAGGGTATTTCCATCGTTGGGCGATTCCTTGACTATTTTCTGCCATTCTTCGATCGCCTTGTCAATTTGGCCTTTAATGGTAAATTTTTGAGCGTTCTGAATAATAGCGGTCTTGTCGAAGGCCAAGTCTTCATCCTTTATAGATACTTTTTCACTTTTTAAAAAAGTAACATACCTTAGGGGGTTCGTCAAGAAAGCGGGGAAGGTCCATAAAGAAAAGCCCCGTATAAAACGGGGCCGTCAAAGAGGAGAAAGTTGATTTCCTTACTATTTAGCTGGGGCAGGAGCGGCAGCTGGAGCCGACGTAGGAGCCGCTGCGGCTGGCGCAGAGGTCGGGGCAACTTCAGCCGGTGCAGCGGCTTTGGGAGCCTCGGCTTTGGGAGCTTCAGCAGGTTTATCGTAGCAACCTCCTAAAATAAAGACTGTGAGACCTGCCATTAGAAGCATTCCGGAAAATATTTTTTTCAATTCGTTCACCCCCTCTCGTTCCAAAATAATTTGGGATTTCAATCCTTTAAATGAGAACACCTGTTGCTGATTTGACAGCCAACTTAAAATCTTAAAATCCGTGAAACTGTTTTTTTATCACAGTACAGCAAAACCTGTCAAGAAATTTCCCATTTTATTATGGTTTACAACGCTTTCCGGATAATTTATATTGGGCAATGCTCAATATGATGATTCTAGATCGATATTTTCTAAAAGAATTTCTTCCCCCATTTCTACTCACGCTTTCTCTTCTGACGGGAATGTTGTTTGTGCAACAGCTGATGGAATTTATTGAACTTTCACTTACAAAAGGGGTCGATTCTGTCACCCTTTTTAAAATATTTCTCTTCGCCATTCCGTCCCTGCTGGTCCTCACCCTTCCCATTTCGGTGCTGATCTCCTCTATTATCGTGATGAACCGGTTCTCATCTGATAATGAGTTGATTTCCATTCGATCCGCCGGTTTAAGCTTCTACAGGATCGTCCGTCCTATATTTTATATTTCCGCCGGGGTCGGACTTCTGACTCTGCTTCTGGCTACCTGGGCAAAGCCGTGGGGAGGAAATTCACTTAAGGAAATTTCATTCGAAGTCCTCAAGAAAAGGATCAATGTCGCGTTGGAAGAAGGAATCTTTAACGACCTTTTTGATAAAATGATGATCTATGTGGAGGAGATGCCGAACTATTCGGATTTAAAAGGCATTTTTATTTCTGATTTGAGAAATCCGGAAGAACCTGCCCTGATTCTTGCTCAGGAAGGAACTTTCGTGACAGACGAAACTTCCAGTTCGGTCGGTTTCCAGCTCATTAACGGGAATATTTATCGAAAAGGTGAAAACGAAAATCTCTTCCAGCAGATCGTTTTTTCCAGATACGATCTTAAAATTGACCTCTCCGGGTACATTCAAAAGCCAGGCGAACGTGTTAAAGAAAATCTTGGACTCTACGCACTCAGAAAAAAAATCTCGAGTACAGCCGTTAATAAACAAAATATTGAAGATTTACAAAGACTTCAGGAATATTACAAAACCTACGCGCTTCCCCTGACAACGATCCTCTTTGGACTGTTAGGCCCTTCACTGGGAACTTTCAGCCGGAGGGCTGCGGGAAATCTGGGAGGATTCGCAATCGGTATCGGCGTCGTGATCCTTTATTATTTCATGACGGTTTTTGGCGACTACTGCCTGGTTCAAAATTGGTTTTCACCTTTCCTGTCCGCTTTTTTGCCCAATGCCATTCTCTTTCTTTTTTCTCTCTTTTTCCTGATAAAGACCGACCGCCAGATTCTTTGGCCTCCCAAAAAACTGATGTCGCCATGACTCTGATTACCCGCTATGTCGCAAGAGAATTCATCAAACTATTTGCCCTGTCACTAGTCTCACTTGTTTTGATCTACTTATTAATCGACTTTTTTGAAAAAGTCAGAATATTCCTCCGTTACAAACCGGATATTTTTACGATCCTCGAATATTTCATCTGTCAGATCCCGAAATATATATATGATACTGCACCCATTGCAATCCTGCTTTCGACCCTGATCGTATTTGGGACATTCTCAAAAAACAACGAAATGACCGCCCTGAAGAGCGCGGGAATAAGCCCTTACAAGACCGCCTTACCTGTGGTGGGAATCGCTGCAATCATTGGTGTGATCTTACTGTACGCAAACACCGATCTTATTCCTGCAGGGATTAAACAGGCGGAATTGGTCAGATCCGTTTTCATTGAAAAGAAAGGCGAATTTTCCTACTTCAGGCAAAATAAAATATGGTTTCGGGCGGAAGATCATGTCCTATTCAATGTTCAGCTGGTCGATCCGGACCAGCACAAGATATTTGGGATTGGAATTTATAAATTATCAGATACTTTTTCATTAAAAGAATCGATCGATGCGAGGGAACTGATTTACGAAGGGTCCGAGTGGTATCTGGTCTCGGGAGTCAAAAGAACTTTTTTGAAGGGGGGAGAAATCCGTACGGAAAAATTCGATCGGGAGCGAATTACTCTGGACATCACTCCGGAAGATTTCAAACAGATCGGAATTCAGGAAGATCGCCTGAAATATGTTGAACTTAAAAACTATGTTAAAAAACTTTCTGCGGAAGGGTACGTGACCACCCGATATTGGGTGGACTTATACGGTAGAATTGCATTTCCGGTGGTCAATGTCATTATGGCCATCGTTGCGATTCCATTTGGTTTAAGGAATGAAAAGCGGTCCGGAGGAATTTCGAAAGGAATTGGTATCAGCCTTGCAATCGGATTTAGTTATTGGGTAGTATACGCCCTGAGTACTTCTCTCGGGCATAACGGAATGATTCCTCCCTTTCTATCCGCCTGGCTGGCGAATATTCTTTTTATGGTGATTGGGGGTTACCTCTTCCTGACCATTCGGCAGTAGTGAACAGAAGGGTAACTTCGGACCTTGGAAAGATTCAGTTCCCGTCGTCTTTGGATACGAGCAGGGCTTTGATCATTCCAATTGCCACTTTACTCTGCATTTGAACCGGCACGCGCCGATCATCATCGGTAAACCAAACGGTAATGTCTCCTTTGTTCATGAAGACTCCTTCGTACCGCGCCATGACCAACGTTTTTACCGTATTGAATTGTCCGACAGGGGTATCGATCGCCTCTTTTCCCAGGACTTTCACTTCCAAATCCCAATTCTTTCCCCCTTCGTGCACTTTGATGATTGCCGATCCACCCGGTGCGGGCATCTCGAGCGTCCGGAAAAAATAGAGGGCCGAAAGGGCATCTTGCGTGTTAGGTTCTATTTTAAAAGTCTCCTCCCTCCCCTCTTCGAGCTGAAGAACTTTATGATTGGTCTGATCGTAATGGACTTCTCGCTCTTTAAACCTTCTCCCTTCTCTCTGATGAATCATAAATTTGAGAGGCAAAAGATTTTCCGCATCCACAAAGGTCTCGATCCGGTCTTCCACAGGAAAAAAACGGGAGATAAAGTCATTTGATCTTGCTGTCGACATGATGTGAAATGCTCTGCTTGCCCCAATCTCGACCTCTTGGCCCACTTCCAAAATCGCACTTCCCGCGTTCATTCCCATCCAATTCACTGAGAACTCCAGCCGTTCTCCGGATTGGATCACCTGGACAGGTCTGACTCCAGGGAAATTAATTGAAGAATGGGCGGAGTCTGCCCCCGAAATCTGCACGGCAAGAAGGGAGAGGAATAAAAAGAAAGTAATCGCTATCGTATTGATTTTTCTAAACATATTTCTCCTGTCCGGGGATGATAAACAGTGTGAAGCTCTTTGTCAAGAAGCCCTTTCCAAATGCACCTGTCGAGATTTGACAAATTTCATATCCATGCTACCCTTTACTCAATTGTCACAAACAGTTTTTCCGGATAAAGGTAAACCAGCCGAAAGGCTGGGACACAAAGCTTCGAGGCTTCTCCTGTAAAAAAGGAATGCCGGTCGGGCCGCCTGGATAAACAGGTCTTTTTGCACCCCTCCTGTTTAATTCGGCAATATCATTATTAACAAACAGTTTTCAGGAGATATCCCATGAAGAAAATGACAGCCATTCTTGCATTTACACTTGCCGCAGGAATTTTATTTACAGGTTGCAGCGGGGGCGGTTCAAGCTCAACGTCGGCCTCAGGAGTTAGTCTCAGCATGCCTTCTAATATTTCACCGGTTCCGACAAATGCCACAGGTGTCGCCTCATCGCATATGGCCAAACATGTCAGCCTGGGGTCACTTTTTGCGGGTGTGGCCGCAACCGATCCGGGAACTGACTACAGCGACGCCACGACTCACAAACATGTTGAAGAACATGTGCTTTCCCAGTTTCAAATTATCAATACAATTCTGGATGCCATGAGTCAGACCCATTTTTCCGAATCAGGGAATCTCGGAATCGGACCGTATAAATCAATGATCGCGTGGAAAGAAGATAACGGCGGAGGCGGACCTCAAGGGGGTGGACAGCAGAAGAAGCTGCAGCCGTGGATTGTTGATTCAAGCCTTATTGTGGAAAATGGACACTCTGTGAATCAGGTTCTAGCCTGGATCGAAGATGAACAAGATGGAACTCCTGTCGTCATCCGGGTTAAGGTGAAGATCTATGATTCCCCTACGGTTAAAACAGACGGCTCTTATCAGGATTATGGCGTCTGGACGTTAAATGCTGTTTTTAACAACAATCCAAGTCGCTATTTTTCCGCGTCAGCCTCGGTGGGTTCGTCCGGCGAAGCAATTGTTAAATTCCATGATAATACCCATCCGCCGGAGGAGGTCAAAGCAATCTTAAATACCTCCAATGGTTCAGGTTATGGAGAGATTTCCTACCCCGATTACTCGACCTGCCAAAGTCAAAACTGCACGCCTGCCACGGTCGACGCAAAATACAGCTATGACGGCACGACGGTCGGCGTCATCACCACTGACGGGACCAATACGACCGGCCCCTCCTTCAAAAACAGGGCCAGTACGACCGATGTCACCATGTACTACGGTCTTTATGACAGCGTAACCGGCGCCGATGTCCTGAAAACTAAAAACTTTGGTTTTCCGCTAAAATATACCGTCAATGGAGTCGATAGTTATGTTTATTACGGCTCGTGGCAGGGACGGCATTCCCTCTGGGCAAATGGAGGATCTGTTCCCTTGAATACGCCCCTGACCCGGATGGATCTTGGCCCCAACCAGACTGAGACCTATACCGTGACAACGGCTTCCAACTTTTCGGGTTCGTTGACCAAAAGAACTCTCGTAGCCTCGAATATCAGCAATATTCTGAATCTTCCGGTTAATACCTGGACCAATATGAGCACCACCATGATCTATACCGGAACAACCTGGTGCAATGCCGTGCCGGGGACAAGTAATTGCAGTTCAATAGCCGATTTATCTGCTTTAGAGGCCGATTCAAATAATCCAAATCAGTCCATCTCTCTCTATGGAACGTTGGGACTGACCAGCGGTAATTTCGTTTACTTATCTTCCGGACCCAATGGAGCCGGATTTTATGGAGCGACCCAATCTAACGGCAGATGGACAAGCAACGGGAACATCGCAACACCGAGCACCAATGACCAGCTTTGGGTCAATGTCGGAGGGACCATCTACATCGAGTATACCGATAAAGCACCGGTCTATTCGACTGGTAACCCTGGATGGGTCAAAAAAAAGCTGACCGCGTTCGATCAACAGACCTGGACGCCGACGTTTGACGATTCTTTGGACACGGCCTATACGCTCGCTTCTGGCCAACAGTATTACCTGATGAATCAGGGAACCAATTTTGTCCTGACCACCGGAGTCAACGCGACATTCCAGATCGAGGTGCAAACCGTTGCCAATCCGATTAATGCAATGTCATTTACCGGCAGCGGAACGGTCTTTACGCCACAGTGGAGCAACGGATACGGGACAAACTATACGTTTGTGACCGACAGCAGCGATCCGCGCTTCCTCAATCTGGTTTACAACACCGTGGACGGAAATGATCCGAGCCTTTCCGGCGTTCTGCCAGGAGACATCGTGGACACAGGGATTTATGGCCTGATTGCCAATGACGGAACCCAGTACAACTGGGATTATGCCACCTCGCAGAATCCGTATGGCTTACTCACCTATCTCGTGGACTCCAATAGCCAATACAAGCTTCTGGATGATCCGATATCGATAAAATCGTTTACGGTGACCAATTCATCGGGCTCGATCACGGTTTCGCCGATGTATAGCGGCTGGATGTCCGGCCTTCCTGATATCTATTCCAGTTTAAGATTAACCAACTGGGTGATGACATCGGATCTACAGACCAAGGTCTACAATATTCCCGACGGGACACTGGTCGATGATGCCACGGATAGTTCCAAACACTATCTGATTAAACCGCTCCAGATCAGTGAATTCCTAAACCCGATCAGTAGTTATTCCGGTTCGCTCGATCCTTCCGCAGTCGTTGCGGATCTTTCGACAGTGCCGACGCTCGACAGTACCGGCATTATTCCCGGAATGGCAACGAAGCCGAATATCACTCTGATCAAATATTCGGAAGGAAACCTCGTGCAGTAAAATCGAAACGTTTAATCTGAAAACTTGGATGGGGGCCCAATGCGGCCCCCATTTTTTTATTATTAGTTGTTGATCCTTTTTGGAAATTAATGATATAACCTCGGACATTAATCTTTTCCCAACAGCAGACTTCTATCTCTTATATGGCAAAGCCCTTCCGGACCATCTCCTCTCTTATCTTTTTTCTTCTTCTTTCCGGACAATCTGCTCATGCGGCGGTTTCAGTCGGGGTCGGACCAGAATATTTTATATGGAAGGAATACGCATCCGATGGATCAAACCTCCTGACGGAGTCTGGACTTCGTGCCGCTTTTCGATTTAACTGGCTACAAGATAAAAATACAGGTCTGCTTTTTGGCTATGAAGGAAAGTTCTACCTGGGTTCCGTTTTTTATGAGGGTCAAACTCTTTCACCACCCGTTCAGCCCGTATCCACAACAACCCGATATACTGGAATTCAAAATGAGGCGATTTTTATTCTAAGACCAGCCCATGATAAATCCCTTACTCTGGATATCGAAACCAGGTTCGGCTGGGATCATTGGAAGAGGAATATTGATCCCCTGGGAGCTGATCAGATTGAAGAATACGATATCTTATTTTTGAAACTGGGGCCGTCTTTTCATATTCCAATCTCCTCCAAGAACGAGGTCTGGTTTTCGATTGGAGGTAAATTACCCGTATTTACGTATGAGAACGCCCATATTAACGACATCTGTTATAATGAGAGTCTCTTCAATTCCGCATTTTCGAATTGCGTTGACAAAAATCCTCCCTTGCATCCTGGTCAAGAAATCAGCCTCTATGCGATAGCAGGCATTCAAATCAGTTCTCAGGTGAATATTTCGGCCTATTTCGATTCATACCGATTTTCAAGATCAGCATTCGAAACCGAAACATCCCATCGCTTTTATCAACCGGAGTCGATCATGCAATTGATTGGTATCAGGGGTGACATCCGATTTCCTTAACAAGTTGACTCTTAAGTCAGGTTTAGCATAAAATAAAATCGAGAATCTTCTCCACAATTTGAGGTTATCAGATGCTCCCACTCTCTATTTTAATGACCAAAGAAGTCAAAAAGGTTCATAGCAAAACAACGCTATTCGAAACAGCTCAGCTCATGAAAAATTTAAGAATAGGATCGCTGTTGATCGAAGATGGCCATGAGTGCATCGGCATTGTCAGCGAGACGGATCTGGTTCGAAAAGGAATGGCTGAATCGGTCGATCCATTGAAAACACCGGTCGATTCCGTCATGAGTTCTCCCCTCATTTCCATGGATATCAAAAGATCCCCAAAAGAGGCAAACGATTTGATGAGCGAGCGGGGCGTTCGGCATCTGGCCATCACCGAACATGGAAAGATTGTGGGGATGCTGTCTGTTCGAGACCTGCTCATCTACTTCAAAAACGCTTTCTAACAGGTTTGTGAAAAGGCAAATCTGGTACGTTCTCGTTCCTCAAACTCGTCCACGTACCTGTATCGTACGCCTCCTCGTCTTCGGAACTGCGGTCTTCCATATGTAGCCTTTTGACAAACCTGAAATTCTTTCCTGAACATTATAGCTACTCTCAACCGTTCTAAATGAAACAAAACAAGGTCAATGAGAAATGGTGGAAGGGGGTCAGCCGGTACCAGTGGCTTATCCTTACTGTCGCCTGGCTCGGATGGGTCTTTGATTCGATGGACTCGACTCTTTATGCCATGGTCCTTCAGCCTGCTCTTCATGACCTCCTGCCCGCAAGATCTTCACCGGAAGAAATCGATTGGTACGGTGGAATCATATTTTCTCTCTTCTTGCTCGGGTGGGCAACAGGAGGGGTTTTTTTTGGAGTCGTCGCGGATTATTTCGGAAGGACCCGTACGCTGATTGTGACGATTCTGATCTATTCTCTTTTCACCGGTATGGCTGCCCTCTCCCACACCTGGTGGGAATTGATGATCTATCGTTTTCTGACCGCACTCGGAATCGGGGGGGAATGGGCGGCCGGGGCAGCTCTCGTCGCAGAAACCTGGCCGGAAGAAAAAAGGGCCAAGGCAGCTGGAATACTGCAGTCGGCCTGGGCAGCCGGCTTTTTTATGGCCGCGCTGGCGAATCTCACGATGAGCCGGTTTGGCTGGAGAAGCCTCTTTTTGATTGGAATTCTCCCTGCGCTGGTGACTCTCGTGATTCGCTTCCGGGTTAAGGAACCGGACCGGTGGATTGCTGTTAACGAGAAGCGAATAAGGAGCGCGGAAATAGAGTTGCAGTTTTTTTCATTCTTCCGTCTTTTTGAGGCCTCTCTTCTAAAAAAAACGGTCATTGGATCCATTCTCGCTTTTGTGGCGGTATTCGGACTTTGGGGAGCCACCAACTGGACCCCAACGCTCGTTCGACAGCTTCTGGCTTCGAAGCACCTCGACCCCGCTTCTGTAAACCAGTATGTCAGCTATGCGGTCATGAGCCTCAACGCCGGCGCTCTCATCGGGTATCTTGCCTTTGGCCCTCTGGCAGACCGTATCGGCCGGAAAGGGGCCTTTCTGCTCATGTGTATAGGGAGCCTGGTCATGCTCCCCACCACCTTCTTTTCTCCCAAAGAGTATATGACCCTGTTATGGCTGCTTCCACTCCTTGGATTTTTCAATAACGGAATCTTTAGTGGTTTCCCGATATACCTCCCAGAACTTTATCCTACGTCTATCCGGGCCACGGGGGTGGGATTCTGTTTCAATATCGGAAGGATTTTCGCTTCGGGCGCTCCGTTTATCAAAGGCTATCTCGGAACGCTTTTTGGACCTGGTAAAGCAGCAAGTCTGATCGGGCTCGTCTATTTGATGGGGATTGTTACTCTTTATTGGGCGGAGGAGACACGCGGGAAACCTCTCCCCGATTAGAGTAGTAACTTAATCTTGAGAAATGGTCAGATGTCCCTTGCCGGGGACTTCAGGTAATTCTATTTCAATGGGAGAGTCGCAGGCCGCAGGAGTGAGACAAACGGAGCGTACAGAATCAGTACGTGAGTATTGCCGAACAACGAGAACGCTGCAGGTAATCATTTATCAAGATTGAGGAGACCTTCTTTGCAGTAGCCAAGCGGGAGCCACGGACACGCTCCGCACAGTTCGTCCAACATGGCAGGCTTCATTTTCTCACCAATCTTTTGAACGATGGTTTCCCAGGATAGGGTCTCTTCGCTTTGAATCCCTAATTTCTGCATCACCTCCCGATCCTGTGAAACCATTTTCGCTTCCGTCCCGTCACCGTGAAGTCTGCACCCCTGCTCTTCAGAAAGGTTGGGACAGGAATGACAAAAAGTATCCGGTTTGGTGATTACTTTGACAAGGAGAGCCGGCTGGTTATTCAGCCTCTGATGGATAGCGCTCATATGGGCGGTAAACATCGGGTCATATCCTTCTCCCCGGAAGCCCTGAAGGCAGAGAAGTGTATGTCCCCGAATTGGAATGGGAAGAATAGGATTTCTCATTTGGGAACGGAAATTCATCATTCCATAGGTGAATTGAGTTTGGAGTTGAATTCATCGAGAGCCCTCCCCTTGAGCGGATTCTCTTTGCCCGCCAGGAGTTCGCGAAGAGCGGTCACCTCGGATTTTGAAAAGCGGACGCCATGAAGGAGATGTTCTTCAAATGCCTCATAGGCCATCGGCGCAACCGCTTTGGCCATCCCGGCCATCACTTCTCCGTAGACCCGAATCTCCTTCTGAGCGTGGTGGTCAATTCGCAGTCTCAAAAAATGAAAAAGATTATGGAGATCAATCTGCCAGTACCATTCTGTATAGAGGCTCAACGGAAGATTGATCCTGGCCAGCTCTCTGGCGATTTCGTCTTCGATCATCTCTTCGTAATTCGCATAAACCGCGACCTGGTCTTTGATCAATAATTCAATCACCCTTCCCTGCAAATCAGGCGGAACCTCCGCCCCTCTCCCCTGTTTGTTGGTTGTACTCTGGAATCGAATGTCCTCTTTTTCGGGAAGGTAGAATTCATCTTTCATGACACTGTAACGACCGGAAATTTCATTTAAGCGCGCCGTTCGGTGGCGAATCCACTGGCGGGCGACAAAAATTGGCATTTTCGCGTGAAAAGTCAAAATCACCTGTTCAAAAGGGGAAGTATGAAGGTTTTTCATCAGGTAATTAATCAGTCCTTTGTCCTCACGAACCGTCTTCGTCCCTCCTCCATACGAAACCCGTGCCGACTGGACGATGCGCTCATCTCCTCCCAGGTAATCGACGAGCCGGACAAAACCTTTGTTTAAAACCGGGTATTCTTTATCTAAAACGGCTTCAGCCGTAGGTACTATAATATGTGCCATGATGTCTCAACAATCCAATTTAGATCAAGTGTAATTTATAGCATAGTTCGAAAAGACTTAACAACCTCCTGAGATCTACTTTCAACAGGGTCTGATGCATTGGGTTCTCGAGTCGATCTGAAGTCGGCAACCGTTTTGCGGCTTCCCTGAACGGTTTGAATTGCATGGTGCCGCTCATGCAACGCGTCACCTCTAACTATATCGGCATATGATTGCAAGTTTCCCGCGCGGATCTCCCTGTTCACCCAATGCCATCAGCCCCTTTTCCAACAAGCCGGTTATCCAGTAGAAGGTGCGGCGTTTTATTCAAGCAGGAGAGATAGGGTGAAACGGGCCTCTTTTGGCCGCCGCAACTATGGATTCAATGTCTCGGCGCGACAAAAGCGGAGGGCGGCGAGCACCGTAAGCGCAGCCGCGCGTTCCGTTAAACCCTGTCTTTCTTGCTGGAACGAGTCGGACTAATGATTGTCGTCGGCTTCAGATCGACTCGAGAACGCTTTTACCTTCGGGCCTAATTTTCCCCGTGCGTGACACGTCAACACTTTGGCGCTTGACACGACCGCCGACTCTTCGTTAAGGTAGGCCCCATGCTGAAAGCTATCATCTTTGACTTTAACGGAATTATCGCCGACGACGAGCCGATTCATTTTGAGCTGTTTGCCAGGGTGATGTCAGAAGAAGGGATCACCATACCCCGAGAGGAATACAATCGACTTTACCTCCACTTGAACGACCGGGACGCCTTTCAAACAGCCCTCGCCATGAATCGCCGGCCGGTACTGCCTGGTCACATTTCAAAACTGATTCAGAAGAAAAGTAATTATTACAACAGACTCATTTCTAATCGCGATATCCTTTTCCCGGATGCAGCCGATTTTATCAAGTCGACCGCTGCTCACTATCCTCTCGCCATTGCGTCGGGCGCACTCAACGAAGAAATCGCATTTATTCTCGGAAGAGGCAGCTTAATGGAGCATTTTCCCATCATTATCGGAGCCGAAAAGGCGGTACAGGGCAAGCCCCATCCGGAATGTTACCTGAAAGCTCTCAGCGGCCTGAATGACTTCCTTCGAAAAATCCCCCCGATGAAGGCTTCGGAAGTGCTCGTCATCGAAGATTCGGTCGGAGGAATCGAAGGGGCCCATCGTGCAGGAATGGTCTGTCTGGCCATCACCAACAGTTATCCCAGACAGGAACTGCTGAAAGCCGATTACATTTTCGATTCCCTGAGCGAAATCGATCTTAAACAGGTTCAAAAAGGCTTTGAAAAGTAATTTTTATTACGCTTTTTTTTTCCTGCCATCACCGGAAAAAGAAGCCCTGATACAGTTTTACGCCTATTGCAGAGATTTAGACGATCAGATCGATCTGAGTGGGACTGTCGCGCGATCCGGACTCCAGACCGACAAGATCCAGGAATGGAGAGTAGAGCTTTCCCGGACTTTTTCGGGCGGCCCGACTTCTCCGATTACCCAAAAACTCTATCCAGCCATTAACCTTTTTCACCTTTCCAAACGCCATTTCGAAGAAATTATAAACGGAATGGAAATGGACATCCTCTGTGGGTCCTATCCCACCTTTGAAGAACTCAAGCTTTACTGTTACCGGGTCGCATCCGCCGTCGGACTGATTTGTATGGAGATCTTTGGAGACCGGTCAGACGAAGCTCGCGAATCGGCCATCCATCTCGGGATTGCTTTTCAACTCACCAATATCTTAAGAGATTTATTCAGTGATCTAGAGAAGGACAGAATTTATATTCCCGGCGAAGATTTCAGAAGGTTCGACTATAGCGAAGATGATCTGAAAAAGAAAACCATCAATGTGGAATTTGCAAAACTGATCCAGTTTGAAATAGACCGGGCTAAAATGTATTATGAAAAGGCGGAATCAGGAATCCAGCGATGTCACAATAAGGGGATACGTGTCATTGTCGTGATGATGAATACCTATTATCGCCTTCTACTCGAGATAGAGAGAAATATCTGGAATCTTGACCGGAAGAAAGTCTCCCTCTCCACCTTGACAAAGGTATCGATCGCTGGAAGGGTCTGGTGGAAGAACTATTTCAGTTAATATCGGTTCAGCGTATCGACTAATTGCCTCAAGCGGCCGAAATGTCTCCGGTTAAACTTGAAAACGATCCGGTCGAGCTCGTTTAATCCCGGTGAGTTAATCTCTTCCTCTGGAAAAGCGGAAGTTCTCTCTATGTTACCTTCCACGATGATATCTTTAAATTCCTTATTGAGATGGCCCAAAAGGGATTTCTGCACGGAATGATTCACCCTGATCACCAGTTGCTCACGAATATATTGCAGGGAATGATAATTCTTGTAGAAAGAGGTGATCTCCTTTACGGCATCGTCGACCCCCGTTACGATCTTGAAAAGATGAAGATCGTCTTGTGAAATCAGCCCTCTGTCCAGAAGACAGTTTTCAAGAAATTCCTTCCATTTTGTCCAATAAGGCCGATTCGGATTTTCGACCAGAACGACAGGCAATGGATCCCGTTTTCCGGTTTGCAGAAGGGTCAGGGTTTCAAATCCTTCGTCGTGGGTGCCAAACCCCCCGGGAAAGAGGATCACACCATCGGTTTCTTTAATAAAAATGAGTTTCCGCGTAAAGAAATATTTAAAAGTAACCAGTTTGGGGTCTTTTTCAATAAAAAGATTGGCCGACTGTTCAAAAGGGAGCATGATATTGACGCCAAAACCCTTTTCTGCGCCTGCACCACCCTGCGCGGCTTTCATAATGCCGTCTCCCGCACCGGTAATCACCATGAAATCATTCTTGGCAAGTGCTTCGCCAATTTTAAACGCCATCTTATAATCCGGGTCTTCTTCTCCGGTCCGGGCGGAGCCAAATATGCTGACTTTCCGGTTTTTCCGGTACGGTGCAAAGATCTTGAAGGCATATCTCAATTCCCGCAGCGTCGTGGCAAGGATCTTCATGTCAAGCCTGTCCGCATCCATTTCAACTAGTTTGGTGAGTGTGATCACCATCTGCTGGACCATATCCGTATTGGGAAAGGAGTCGTTGACTTTGACCAGAGACTGGACCAGTTCTTCTAAACTCATAGCTGACTTCCTTTTTATTTCTGAACTTGAATTCATGAACATACCTCCAGATTTAAGTATGCCCGACAAGTTCGAAATCGTCAATTTTAGGCAAAATTGGAGAGACGTTCCCGGTTGGAACTAGTTTCCTGCGATTGTCATTTTGGAAATCTTGAGGGTCGGAGCAACAATTGAACCATTAAAATCCAGATCATTTCCAATCATTTCAATATTCAATAACATCTCCTTCAAATTGCCTGCGATGGTAATCTCTTCAACCGGATAGGTGAGTTCTCCGTTTTCGATCCATAGGCCCGCAGCCCCTCTCGAAAAATCGCCTGTGGCCAGATTCACGCCAAAGCCGATCATTTCCGTAACATAAAGTCCTGATTTGACTGAAGCGATAATCTCTTTCGGTGACGCTTTTCCTGCTTTAAGATAAAAATTCGAAGGGGCAACGGAAGGTGCATCTCCCACAGAGCGCGACGCATTTCCCGTCGATTTCATTTTGAGTTTTTTAGCGGTATACGTATCCAGAAGGTAGCTCTTTAATTTACCCTTTTCGACTACGATATGAGGCCGAACCGGCATCCCCTCTCCGTCGAACGGTTTAGACCCTAATGCACCCGGAATAGTGCCGTCATCCACTACGGTCACTTCCGAAGAGGCCACTCTTGATTCCAGTCTGTCGACCAGAAAAGAAGCCCCTCTGTAAATAGCGCTTCCGGCAACTGCAGAAAAGAGATTTCCCATTAAGCTTCCCGCCATTTCAGGATCGAAAACAACCGGGACTTCACAGGTCTTGACCTTTTTGGCACCCAATCTTCGAAGGGCCCGCCCGGCGGCAATTTTTCCGACGACAGATGGCTTTTGGAGAAGGTGGAACTGTCTGTTTGTCGAATACCAGTAATCTCTCTGCATCTCTCCGTTTTTTCCTGCAATGGGAGAGACCGAAAGGGAAGAACCCGCGGAAGGAAAATCTCCGTGAAATCCATGGGAATTAAAATACCAGACGTGGCTTCGATGGTGGCTGAATTCTCCCCCTTCCGAATTGGTAATTTTCGGATCAAATGAGAGGGCCGATGCTTCTACCTCCCGGGCAAGCGCTATTTTCTGTTCCACCGGAAGATTCTCGCTCTCCAGATCATCCAGGCGGAGATCAGGAATTTCCTTGATCAGGTCATGGGGTTCCGGTAACCCGCAGAACGGATCCTCCTCTGTGGCCTGCGTCATTTCACAGGTATCCTTCAAGAGTGCTTCCAGAGATTGCGGAGTGAGATCGGAGGTCGCCGAAATGGAGGTCTTGTTTCCGAAGAACAGCCGCAATCCGAGTTTCTTTCCGGAGGCTTGACTCAGTTTATCTATTTTCCCCATCCGTACTTGTGCTGAAAAGGAAGCACTTTCAACCATGACGATATCGCCGCCCGTTGCTCCTTTTTTCTTCGCCTTCTTCAATAGCTCATTTCCGATTTCAGGATCAATCATATCGCCGATCCTCCCACGGTCAAGCCGTTGATTTTAATCGTTGGAAGGCCGACTCCTACCGGAACCGATTGTCCGTCCTTGCCGCAAGTTCCGATTCCGGAGTCAAGCTCCAGGTCGTCTCCCACCATCGAAACGCGGGTCAGAACATCCGGTCCGTTTCCAATGAGCGTGGCGCCTTTCACCGGTCGGGTAACCTTTCCGTCTTCGATGAGATAAGCCTCACTCGCTGAAAACACAAACTTCCCGTTCGTGATGTCGACTTGCCCACCGCCAAACGAGACGGCGTAGAGCCCGCGTTTCACGCTTGAAATAATCTCTTCCTTTTTCTCCTTCCCGGGGAGCATATAAGTATTGGTCATCCGGGGAAGGGGAATGTCGGCATAGCTTTCCCTCCGGCCGTTTCCAGTCGGTGCCATGTTCATCAGCCTGGCATTGAGTTTATCCTGCAAATACCTTTTCAAGACCCCGTTTTCAATTAAAACCGTCCGCTGGGTTTCGGTCCCTTCGTCGTCGATGTTCAACGACCCTCTCCTGCCCGGAATGGTTCCGTCATCGACAATGGTACAGTGTGAAGACGCCACTTTTTGACCGATTTTGTCAGAGAACGCCGAAGTTTTCTTCCGGTTAAAATCACCTTCCAGGCCATGTCCAATCGCTTCATGAAGCAGAATACCGGGCCATCCAGGCGCTAAAACGACATCCATGGTCCCTGCCGGGGCCGAAACTGCAGAAAGATTCAGGATAGCCTGGCGCGCCGCTTCCTTCGCATAATGCTCATACCGGTGTTCATTGATGAAATAAGAGAACTCATTTCTTCCACCGCCTCCAAATGTTCCTACTTGGCGTTCAGTTCCCTCTTCGGCAATGCAGGTAATATTAAGCCGGGAAAGAGGCTGAACATCTCCGACCGAAATTCCTTCGGACGTGACCACATAAATGATCTTATGTTCGCTGGAAAAGGAGACCATGACCTTTTTGATCCTGGGGTCATAATTTCTGGCGATCTGATCCATTTTCTGCATCATTTCAATCTTGTTTTTAAAAGGAATCTCGCTGATCGGCGTCTGAATTGCATAAAGGTTCTTCTTAAGAGGGGTCCTCCCCGGCAGTCCCGTTTTTTGTACCAACGCCCCGGACGAGGTAATATACTTTGCGGTATTTGCCGCGATTTCAATGTTCTTAATTGAAATTTCATCCGAATAGGCAAATCCGGTTTTTTCCTCCGAAGTTGCTCGAACTCCTACCCCTTGACTAATGTTTTTATTGGCTTTTTTTATAATGCCTTCTTCAAGTGAAATGGAATCATTGGTCCGATATTCGAAATATAGGTCCATATAGTCAATCTTGTTTCCAAGCGCTTTGCTCATGGTTTTCTCAAGCTGACCGGACTCGATACCAAATTTTTTAACAAAAAAGTGGTCCGGATTAATTAAATCTTTTGGCATAATCTCCTTTGATTAGATGGAAAGTTCCACGAATATGATTTTTAATCGTAACTGCATTAGTGTATAATCGTCAAGAAAATAACTTTTTCCCGATTATTTAAGCAATATCTTATTTTGATCCATCTTTATTCCCTTTTCACCAATGGGACACTTATAAATAATGAAGGAGTTGTACAATGAATGCACAGTCTGATGATCCTATTCAAGCTGCTTTGTCGAGATTCCTGCCTGAATTTCCTGAAGGGAATTTAAAGAAGGAGCTTCTCCCACTTTCCAGACTGCTCCATCGCGTGCTGGCAAAAGAAATCAAATCTCCGATCGATTCTCCTCCCTATTCCCGATCCATTATTGAAGGTTATCTGATACAGACGAAAGAGACTGAAAATGCGACCACTGATAATCCTGTCGGGTTCATTTCCAAGGGAGAAATTCCGCTTGGCACCGCAAAAATAAAATCGGTCCCGGCCGGTTCCGGAATGGCCGTCACAACAGGGAGTTTCATTCCTCCGGGAGATTATGCAGTGATCCGTTCTTTTGACTATGAACCGAGAAATGGAAAATTCTTTATAAAAAGAGCCTTCAAACGGGGAGAAAATATTGAAGCTCAGGGGTGCGATTTAAAGAAGGGAGCGACTCTTTTGCCAAAAGGAAAAAGCCTGACCCCGTCGGATATTGGCCTACTGGCTTCGGTTGGGATTCTTAAAGCACAGGTTTTGCAAAAACCTCGTGTGGCAATCTTTTCTTCCGGAAACGAAGTTATCCCTCCTTCTCATAAGTTCAAGCCCGGAATGATCTGGGACTGCAATTCTTTCGCGCTTGCCGCCGCAGTGGAGGAGTTTGGGGGAATTCCGGTATTAAAGGGAATCATTAAAGATGATTTCAATTTCTTTAAGAAGGAGTTGAAAAAAGTGCTGAAAACTACTGATATGATTCTAATTTCAGGAGGTACTGCTGTGGGAGGAAAAGACTTTGTCGCGGACCTGATCAATTCTCTAGGAAAGCCGGGGACTTTGATTAATGGTGTTCCGATGCGCTCCGGAAAGCCGATGGTTAACGGCGTCGTCGGAAAAACACCGATTGTCTGTGTGGCTGGACACCCGCCGGAGGCCATGAGGGGATTTCTCTTTTTCGGAAAGGCCGCCTTAGAGAGACTGTTGGGGAAAAATTCCTGATAAAAAGAGGTCTATTTCGCTCCATACCCGATCCAAAAGAGGGTTTTCAAGCGTCGTCATCACATGAGGCACTTTCAAACTTTTCTCATAACTGATCAATTTCTTGAGATGAGACCCGACTCGTTCATAAATGGCTCGCCCGCTCCTCGGATGGACCCGAACGTCATTTTCTGATTGCAGGATAAGTATAGGCTGGCAAATCTCCTTTAATCCGGCATCAACAACTTTGGCCAGCGCAATCATTTCTTCCAGTGCATGCAAGGAGTGTTTTGGAGAATAATAAGGTTGAATTGCGGCCGGAAGAGAACGACCCAGAAATTTCTTAAAGTGCTTTAAAAGAGATATCAGTACGCGATTGCTTGAATTTAAGTGAAGAGGGGCGGCCAATGAGATGACGCCGGCACCGTATTTCTTTTCAGCAAGGCAGAGCGCGATTAATCCACCCAGAGATTCTCCTGTCAGAATGACATGATCCGAGAAGTGGCTGACGAGGTGAATTCCTTCGACCGCCGATTCGACCCAGTTCTGATATTTCTTTTCCGCCAAATCTTCCAATGTGGTCCCGTGTCCTGCTAACCGGACTCCGTAAACCGTGGCTCCTTTTTCAAATGCCCTTTTTCCAATTTCAAGAACTTCCCAGGGCGAAGCGGCAAGGCCATGTATCAGTAAAAGCGCAATCCGGCTCTTTTCGGGATGAGAAAAAAGAAAAGGAGCGGTATTGAGACCGGCTCCCGGCAATTGAAGATATTGATCCAGCGTATTTTGAAAGAGAAGTTTTCCCTTGGCTATTCTTTGATCACCAGACGTTGGACCACCTCCCCGTTCTCTAAATGTCTCTCCACAATTTCGAGCACATCTTCTTTTGTTTGAATGGTATACCAGATCCCTTCGGGATATATCACGACTACGGGCCCTTTTGCGCAGAGGTCAAGGCAACCTGCCTTATTAGCTCTGACTACTTTTTTGAGTCCCCGTTCGTGAACCTCTTTCTTAAAAAGTTCCTGGAGCTCCTTTGCTCCCCTGGCCGAACAGGAACCTCTTGGATCATTCTCAGCCCGTTCATTGATACAGCTAAAAATATGGTAGCGATATTGAGGCATTTTCATTCCAAAATAGACGGCTAAACTATATCAGATACGCCCGTAGCTGGCAATGAGGAAGGACTTGACAGAGCGCAAATTTGAGCTACCCTTAATTGAAAAGGAGCATGCCATGTTGGAAAAAATATTAGCGATGGGAATAGCCCTCGTGAGCCTGACAATTGGAGTTCAGTTATCAATTATTTCAAATGCTTATGGAGAAGATGGCCTTGAGAAAAATGTCGTTTCTGAGGTAAAAGTTTTGGAAGGCTACATCTCCTCGGATTCGTATCGACCTGAGCCGTCAAGCCAAAAAGAAAATCTCCCGGTACTGTTTAATGACGCAGGAAAGGTGTATGCCATCGCAAAGACCACAAGGCCCGCAGGGGAAACCTATCTTAAACATCTCTGGTTTCTGAGGGACCGGATCATCCTAGACGCGAAAGTTCCTCTCAAAGAGGATCAGATCAAATCGGTTAGTGGCCTCATTCTCAAACCCAATTGGACCGGGAAATGGCGTGTCGATATTACCGCTCAGGATGGAACGCTTCTTTATTCCATCCCTTTTGTGATACAAAAAAAACCCGAGACACAGCAGATATCCGGAGGAGCTCCGTTCTCTATGTCGAATGGCGGAACTCCGTTTTCCCATATTTCGATGACCAATCCTCCTACAACACCTTAAAACTCAGTCAGGCCTTTGCCGTATCTTCCGGCTGTTTCACAAAAATAAAAAAGCCGTTGTTTTTTGAGAACAACGGCTTTTATTTGTGTCATCTATAATAAAATTTAATCAACTTTAAATAAGATTATATCTTCACAACAGAAGATGCCTGGGGTCCTTTTGCTCCATTCGTCACTTCAAATTCAACCGCTTCTCCCTCATTCAATGTCTTGTATCCATCTCCTTTAATTGCCGAGAAATGAACAAAAACATCTTCTCCGTTTTCCTGAGAAAGGAAACCATAACCTTTGCTGGCGTTAAACCACTTCACTGTTCCTTTTGCCATTTGTAACTCACCTCCTTTAATTTGAAAATTTTTCCTAAAATCCGATCGTTCCTGATTTGAGAAAAAAAAAGACCACAGAGAAACATCCTCCGGGGTCTTATTTTAACCTATAATAAATTTCCTGAAATTCAAAAAAATCACTTAAAATCGTACCAATCAGACATTAACTGTCACTAACATACTGCAACGCGATCTTCAATGTCAAGTATTATTACACTCCGAAATGAATCTTGACCATCGACGCTTTCTCTTTGGCCATTTTTGCCGCTTTCATCGGATCGGAGTCGGAGACTAGTATGACGCCCATTCTCCGGTTCTTCTTGCAATCCGGCTTTCCAAAGAGCCGAATCTGTGTATTCTTCCCTTTCATCGCCTCGTCAATTTCAAATTGTGGAGCCACGCCCGCTTCATCCGCCAGAATAACCGCGGATCCGCCCGGCGTTCTTAATTGAGGTTCAAATACAGGAAATCCAAGAATCGCCCGGACATGAAGGGCAAATTCGGAGAGATCCTGGGTCACCAGCGTAACGAGACCCGTGTCGTGCGGCCTGGGTGAAACTTCGGAAAAATAGACCTGACCGCCCTGAACAAAGAGTTCGACGCCGAAAATACCGCGCCCTCCGAGATGATCTGTGATCACCTTCGCAATTTCCCGGCATTTCGTCAATAGAGTCGGAGACATGGGGTGCGGTTGCCAGGATTGGCGGTAGTCCCCGTCTATCTGGATATGTCCGATGGGGGAACAAAACACTGTTCCATTGACTCCCCGCACGGTGAGAAGGGTAATCTCGTAATCAAAAGGAATGAAAGATTCCAGGATCACTTTTTTGTTTTTGGCCCTTGCACCGGCCATGGCATACTCCCATGCGCTATGGAGTTCGTTCCGGTTCTTGATCACCGATTGACCCTTGCCGGATGAAGACATGACCGGCTTCATAACACAGGGGTACCCAATCGTATCGGCCGCAGACACCAATTCTTTTTCTTCATCGATAAATGTGAACCGGCTAGTCGGAAGTTTCAATTCTTCCGCAGCTAATTTTCTTATTCCCTCCCGATCCATCGTCAACCGGGCTGCCCTGGCCGTGGGAATTATTGTAAACGCCGTCTCGATTTCCAGAAGGTAATCTGTCGCAATCGCTTCGATTTCCGGAACGACAAAATCCGGATTCTCAAGTTCGATAACTTTCGAAAGTTCATTCCGGTTTAACATGTCGATCACGTGAGAACGATGGGCAATCTGCATGGCGGGCGCATTGGCATAACGATCCACCGCAATCACCTCAACCCCGAATCTCTGCGCCTCTATGGCTATCTCTTTTCCCAATTCGCCCGCGCCCAGCAGCAGGAGGCGTTTAGCATTGCCTGAAAATGGCGTTCCAATCATATGAATGTCCTGAATTTTAAAATCGAATTGACATTAAATGGGGTGAATGGTACCATAAAAAAATCTTGAATCCAAGCGGGGCTGTAGCGCAGTTGGGAGCGCGTCAGACTGGCAGTCTGAAGGTCAGGGGTTCGATCCCCCTCAGCTCCATTCCATTTTTTCGTAAGCTAAATCAATTCTTTATAAAGTTTCTCTTATCTATCACTTAAAATTAATTCAACAAGCCCTGTTGCATTTCCGTCGGTCTGAATCGATTCTCTTATGCCCATTCATTCCCGCATGTGTTTCAGACGCCTGCTGTGGCCATGGGCCGGCAATCAAAATGCAATAAATATGGTTTGATATCGAGCAGCGGGGTACCGTCAAGAAGGTCGACCCCTTCCACAAAGAGCTTGTTCTTTTCACGTCTCACCAGGCCTACCGTCAAGATTCCGATCGCGTTGGGCCGATGGGGCGAACGGCTTGCAAAAACACCTCTCTCCTTCTCCTGGGTGGGTGGAATAACTCTAAGTGGCTTTTCCCTGCTTTCATGAAAGGCAAATATTAAAATAAGGTGTGAGAAAGATTCGATTTGAAGGAGGCCTTCTACGTACTCAGGGAGAATTTCTACGATGCCCTCTGCTGAAGGTGCGACCCCAAAAGTTTTGGGAATCGATGCGGAGCTTTTAAATGACGTGCGAATGAATCCGATCGGTTTGAAATTAAATTCCATCTGCCAATCTTGATTGAATCGACACTTCTTGTCAAGGTTTTCATAATCAGCTTCTTGATCGAAGTAAAAGACATGAATATTTGGTCTTATCGCCCATAATCCCGGGAACAGTTTTGCAAGAGTGGCATTGACCTTACTTAAGTAGATACTTGATATTAAAATTCGTCATGGCTTATACTGAAGGTATGACTAAACTAATAAATTACCGTTTTAATACGGGAGAAATCCATGCAAAGGGTCTATTTTGAAGCGGGAATTTCTTTGGATGGCTTCGTGGCAGGTCCTGATGGTGGACCGAAGAATCCATTGGGAAATGACGGAATGAAAATCCATGAATGGCTGTTCAAACAGAAGAGTTTCCTGAAACTCACAGGCTCCCGGGTGGCGAAGCCGGGGGAATTGACAATCGGATGGTCCAGGCGATGATGAACCGGGTCGGTTCGAATATCATGGGAAAGAGAATGTTTGAAGAAGGCGAACCCCATTGGCCATTCGCGACTAGTCATTCAAATTACCGGGTTATCAGGTAGATTCCATTTATTCAATCTAACTATCGAGAGAAAGGCCATCATGAATCAACAAACAGTCGCCCAAAACACATTCGTTATCGAACGCCATCATCCTGTGAAGCCGGAAGGAAGCCATGCTGAATTATCCAAATAAGGTGTATCGCGTATTTCACGCCCTCGGTGACCCAACCCGTCGGGCGATTGTTGAGAAACTCAGTGAAGGTCCCCTACCCGCATCTCAATTGGCAAAGCCTCTCTCTATTACACTGGCCGCAGTTGTTCAGCATTTGCAGATACTTGAGAAAGGCGGGCTTATCCGGACTGAAAAGATTGGAAGGGTTCGGCATTGCCGAATGGAACCCAGCGGATTCAAGATTGTTGAACAATGGATCAAGGAAAGGCGTCTGATCTGGGAAAAACGACTCGATCGGCTCGGAGCTTTTCTTGCAGAATCCAACGAGTAAGAGGTAATTTTTATGAAGGTTGTCGTTCTGACAGGAACGCGAGGATTTGTCCGAGCGGAACTTTTTGGGTCTCACCGGTCTTTCGGACCTTTACTTCGACGGCACCTTCGGCCAGGCTTTTTTCACCGACAATCACCTGAAACGGGATTCCGATCAAATCGGCATCATTAAATTTCACACCTGGACGTTCCGGCCTGTCGTCGATCAGGACTTCGAAACCCTTATTTTCCAGTTCCAAGCTTAATTTTTCCGCGGTTTCCACTACTTGGATGGATTTCTGATTGAGAGGAAGAACAACGACATGAAACGGGGCAATCTGGCTCGGCCAGATGATCCCTTTTTCATCATGATTCTGTTCGATAGAAGCGGCGGCTGTCCGACCTATGCCGATTCCGAAACAACCCATGACAAACGGTTCTTCTTTTCCTTCCTGATTCAGGTATCTTGCCGACATCAATTCGCTATATTTTGTCCCAAGCATAAAAACGTGTCCGACTTCTATCCCACGGGTCAGTCGAAGGGTACCGCCATCGCATCTTGGGCAGAGATCCCCTTCTACGACCTTCCTCAGGCTTTGATACTTTTCGACTTGAAAGTCTCGTCCCGGTTTGACATGCAGAAGGTGCATATCTTTCTCATTTCCTCCCGCAACACCATCTTCAATCTCCTGCACTGAATCGTCGGCCACCATTTTCAGGTGCGAGAGGCCGACCGGTCCCGCGAAACCTGACGGTGCCTTTGTGATCTCTTCCACTACCTTGGCGGATGCCAAGACCAGCTCCTGAACATTCAAAACCTTCTTTAATTTGACTTCGTTCAATTCAAAATCTCCTCTGACGAGAACAACCAGAGGTTTCTGATCAGCCAGATAAATCAACGTTTTAATAATTCTTTGAAGGGAAACTTTTAAATAATCTGCGACGTCAGCAACCGTTTTTTTTCCCGGAGTGGTCACCTTTTCTATCGATTTTGCATTTCTTTCTTCCGACTTTTTTTGAATCATCGGTCTGGCTTCGGCTTGTTCGATATTTGCCGCGTACTGACATTGCTCGCAGATAGCAAGGCCATCTTCGCCGCTATCGGCCAAAACTGAAAACTCATGGGATGAGGAGCCGCCAATAGCACCGGTATCCGCCTCAACAGCCCTGAAATTGAGTCCGCAACGACTGAAAATTCGCGTATAGGTGTCAAACATAATCTCATAGGTTTTTTGCGCCGCTTCCAATGACTCATCAAAACTATAGGCATCTTTCATGATAAATTCCCGTCCACGCATCAGGCCGAAACGGGGTCGAATTTCATCCCTGAATTTTGTCTGAATCTGGTAGAAAATCTGGGGTAGAGCGCGATACGATCTGATCTCTTTTCGAGCCAGATCAGTAATGACTTCCTCATGGGTCGGGCCAAAACAGAACTCCCGGTCATGGCGATCCTTAAATCTCAACAATTCTTTACCGTAGAAATCCCATCGTTGCGTCTCTTTCCAAAGTTCTGCCGGCAACACAGCCGGCATCAAAAGTTCCTGTCCTCCGGAACGATTCATCTCTTCCCGGACAATGGCCTCCACTTTTCGGATTACTCGTAGTCCCATCGGAAGGTAATTGTAAATACCGGCGGATACTTTTCGGATCATTCCCGCACGGAGCATTAATTGATGGCTAATCACTTCGGCGTCAGAAGGAATATTTCTTAAGGTGGGAATTAAAAGGCGGGTAAAATAACCGGGCATTAGAGACGATCCAGGCTTTTTCCGTCTCGCTGTACTTCTTCCTTTTCGCGAGCAACGGAGATCGCTTCTTCGATTAGTACGTCGTAAATTTCATTGGCATTCACCTTGCGGACGATTTCTCCCTTTTTGAATAGAATTCCGGAATCTCGCCCTCCCGCAATTCCAACATCCGCTTCCATTCCCTCTCCAATTCCGTTCACGACACATCCGAGAATTGAAATGTTCAATGGAACTTTAATTTCACCCAATCTCTTCTCGACATCATTAGCGAGCTTAATCACATCGATCTCAAGTCTTCCACAGGTCGGACAGGCAATGACGTTAATTCCACGGTGGCGAAGCTCCAGAGCTTTTAGTATTTCAAATCCTGCACGGACTTCTTCCACCGGATCCGCCGCAAGCGAAACCCGGATGGTATCTCCGATCCCTTCTGATAAGAGAAGCCCGAGGCCGATCGCGGATTTGATTGAACCGGTAAAAAGGGTTCCCGCTTCAGTCACCCCGAGGTGAAGCGGATAGTCTGACTTTGAGGAGAAGAGACGGTACGCCTCCACAGCCAGAGAGACATGAGATGCTTTTAATGAAACTTTGGTGTTATAAAACTCCATTGCTTCCAATACATTGAGCGCGCGGACGGCCGATTCCACCATCGCTTCTGCGGTGGGATAACCGTATTTTTCAAGGAGATCTCTTTCAAGGGATCCCGCGTTGATTCCGACTCGGATTGGAATTTCTTTCTGCTTGGCGGCCAGTACGACCTTTTCCAGCTTTCTTCTTTCCCCGATATTTCCAGGGTTCAGGCGGATACAATCGACCCCTTCTTCGATCGCAATTAATCCGAGCTGATAGTCGAAATGAATATCCGCAATCAATGGGATTGTGATCTGACTTTTGATTTGGGAAAGCGCTTTTGCGGATGATTGATCAGGCACAGCCACACGGATGATTTCACATCCCGCCGCCTCCAGCTGTTTAATCTGGAAAATAGTGGCTTTCACATCGTTGGTATTCGTAGTGGTCATCGACTGTACGGATACCGGAGCCTTCCCGCCGATTTTGACGTTTCCGACCTGAATCTCTCTTGTTTTTCTTCGCGGTCGAACCATTTATCTGATATATCGGAGAATGTCGTTGTAGGAAACCACGACGAATAGTGTCATAAGTGCCGCAAACCCGATGGTCTGCGCAATCTGCATCCCTTTCTGATTCAGAGGTTTTCCCTGTATCGCCTCAATTCCCAGAAATACGAGCCAGCCGCCGTCGAGTACCGGAATTGGCAGGAGATTCATAATAGCCAGCTGAAGACTCAAGAAAGCCATCAGACTGATCAAATCACCCATACCGGAATGAGCCGCCTGGCCCGCCAACTGGGCAATCATAATCGGACCGCCCAGAGATTTGAGCGATAGACTCAAAGTGAGCATCTGTTTTAAAACATCAAAGGTTAACCGGGTTAATTCCCAGGTCTTTGTAAATCCTTTTTTGATCGATTCGATCACGCCGTATCGCTTAAAAACCGTTTTCTGACCCATGGACACGCCGATAACAATCTGCCCGGTGGCGTCATCTTTGGCTGGAATGAGTGATTTGTTCAATAAGGTGCCGTTGCGATCTACCGTCAACTGAATCTCTTTCCCTTCATTCTTCTTGATGATAGACGACATCTGATTCCAATGCGTGATCGGACTTCCATTCACTGAAACAATTCGATCCCCCTCTTCCAAACCTGCTTTCGCGGCCGGATACCCTTTTCTCATTTGGCCAATTGTAGCGGAAATTTCCGGATACCACCCCGCCAGTCCTACGCCGCTTTTTTCGTCAGAGCCGCTGGTCATTTGAACGGTTTTCGTTTCTCCATTTCGCAGAAGAACGATTTCCAGAAGATGATTGGGATTAGCGCCCACCTGCGTCAGAGCTCTTTCCCAGGTATCGGTATTTCTCTGATTGACGCTCTGAATCGTATCACCCGGCAATATTCCTGCCTTTTGGGCAGGAGAATTCTCTTCGACCCAGCCGACGCGAGGAGTCTGATCAAGATAGGCGGGAACCTCTGTTCCGATCAGGAAAACAATCGGCATCAAAGCAAATGCCAGAACCAGATTCATAAATGGACCCGCAAATACGATTTGCGCCCTCTGCCAGACTGTTTTAGAAGCAAATTCATCGGGCGCTTTCTGTATTTCATCCGGATTTTCTCCGGCCATTTTGACGTAGCCACCCAAAGGAATCGCCGAGAGGACATATTCCGTATCGCCCACTTTCTTGCTAAATAGCCTCGGTCCGAATCCGACTGAAAATTTTAAGATCCTGACGCCATTCCTTCTGGCAATATAAAAATGGCCCCACTCATGGATGACCACCAGAATACCGAGCACGATAATAAATGAGATAATCGTATAAAACATATCCACTCCTTCTTTCATTTTCAATTCAGGGCCCGTGCGGCGCTTTGCGTCCTCCGATGCCCCGAACCCCGCGTTACGCGCTGGCTAAACCAGTTGCATTACTATTTCTTCCCCTGAAGCATATCAATGAGCCGGGCTGCTTCTTTTCTTGCCCAGCCATCCGCATAAAGCACATCATCCAGTGTCTTGATCGACCCCGAATGATGGGCATCCATGGTTTTTTTTATTACTTCCTCAATTTCCAGAAAACGGATCTTGTGACTGAGAAAGGCAGAAACTGCCTCCTCATTTGCTGCATTTAATACGGCAGGCATTGTCCCGCCCGCGAAAAGCGCATCATAACCAAACGCGAGACAGGGGAAATCCTGATGATTTGGAACTGAAAATGTTAAAGATTCCGATGAGGTCAAATTAAGCGGCTGAAGATTCAAAGGGAGCCGCTCCGGATACCCCAGTGCATAAGAGATTGGTCCCCTCATATCCGGCACCCCCATCTGGGCAATCACTGATCCATCTATATATTCTACCATAGAATGGACGATACTTTGTGGATGAATCACAACTTCAATCTCCTCCACTTTTAAGTCGAATAACCATTTTGCTTCAATGACTTCGAGTCCTTTATTCATCAAGGTTGAGGAATCAATCGAAATCTTCTTTCCCATTAACCACTTAGGATGCTTCACGGCAGCCTCGGGGGTCACGCTTTCTTTCTCTTTTCGGGACAGATTCAGGAAGGGGCCTCCCGAAGCGGTCAAGATTATCTTTCTGACATTTTTCCTTTGATTTCCGGACAGCGCCTGAAAAACTGCGCTGTGTTCGCTGTCCACCGGAAGAATTCGAACGCCGGTTTTTTGCGCTTCCTGGCAGACCAGTTCCCCAGCAGTGACCATGCTCTCTTTGTTGGCAAGAGCGATATCTTTGCCCGCTCGGATTGCCGCAAGGGTGGGTAGAAGACCCCGGGCTCCAACAATGGCGGATACGACCAACTCTCCATCGGCAGACGTTGCGACCTGAAGAAGTCCTTTTTCACCTTCGAGGATATCGAGCTTGAGATCGAAACAGCGCTCTTTCAGGATTTTAGCGCTCTTCGCATCGGCAACGGACACAGTACTGGGAGAAAATCTCCGAATCTGTTTTTCAAACAGATCGAGATTGTACCCGGCCGCCATCGCGATGATCTTAAATCTCTCGGGAAACCTCGAAACAATATCGAGCGTGCTCTCACCAATCGAACCGGTAGAACCGAGAAGAATAATATTTTTCATTTTTTTATGATACCTTATCGCCCGGAGCAGAGTCTATGAAATTCAGATTTTACAATGGTAAAAAGTAAATGAGATAGTAAAATAGGAGTGGGGTGGTGAAGATAAAACTATCGATCTTATCGAGGATTCCGCCGTGACCCGGGAGAAGGTTGCTTGAATCTTTCACCTGATTGTCCCGCTTGAACATCGACTCGACCAGATCTCCGGTTTGACCGGCGACGCTCATGAGAATTGCCAGGATGACGATCTCCTTTAGCGAAAAAAAAGGGACAAACCACGCCCTGGCCAAAAGGGCCATTCCGACACCAAACAGTATCCCTCCAATCGCACCTTCTATCGTTTTGTTCGGGCTGATCGCAGGAGCCAGCTTTCTCCTTCCGAACAATTTTCCGGTAAAAAGCGCCCCCGAATCGGTTCCCCAGGTAACCATGGCCAGGAGGAAAATCCATTCCGGACCCTTTTCAAGGAGGCGGATGAGAATCAAATGACCCAGAAACCATGTGACATATATCATTCCCATCCCCATCACGGAGACGGAAAGAAAGTATGAACGCCGATCCATCTTAAGGTGAACGGTTAAAAAGATCAGGAAGAGTGCCGAAACGATCAGTGAGAGAAAAAAGGGATTACTTAATTTTTCCAGACCTTTTAAATCGATCCCTTGAAGATAAAATCCGCCAAGCATGATCAGGGACAAGAGTTCTCCGGCAATCAGGACGGAATATCTCTTTTCTTTGAAGTAAAGTGCATAAAATTCGTAGAGTCCGAGCGAAGAAACCAGCACCACAAAGAAGAAAAAATAAATTGGGTTTTGGAAGGCGACAAGGAAGTAAAATAAAGGGAAGAAAAGAAGCGCCACGCCCAGTCGTTTCATCTTGCTACAGGCAGATTCGCTGCGGAAGAGGCGCGATCATCGTTTAACCTGACTGGATTCCTGCGGAATTTCAGGAGCGATCTTTCCAAACCTCCGTTCTCTTCTTTGAAAATCGAGTATCGCCAATAAGAGATCCTTTCTCCTGAAATCGGGCCAGAGCGTCTTTGAGAAATAAAGTTCGGTATAGGCGAGCTGCCAGAGAAGGAAATTGCTGATTCGCTCTTCACCGCTTGTCCGGATCATCAAATCGGGATCGATGTTTCCCTGGGTATAAAGGTATTCCGAGAATTCATCTTCATTTAAATCTTTAAACAACTTTTTCCCTTTATGAACATCCTCGATAAATTTCTGTATCGCATCTATAATTTCGCTTCTGCCGCCGTAGTTTAGCGCGATATTCAAAACCATCGTCTTATTCTTTGCGGTCTCCTCTTCGACATGTCGAATCGAATGAATGACTGAAGAAGGGAGTTTCTCGATCCGGCCTATGGCTCTGAAACAGATGTCGTTTTCCATCATGGTTTGAAGCTCCTTTTTCAAGTACTCTTCCAGAAGCTTCATTAAGGTCTTGATCTCCAGTTCCGGCCTTTTCCAGTTCTCCACCGAAAACGCGTAAATCGTCAATACTTCTATTCCCAATTCCCTGCATAAGGTTATAACTTCTCTAACGGAATGAATTCCTTCGCGGTGACCTAAAATTCGGGTCAATCCCTTTTCTTTGGCCCATCTGCCGTTTCCATCCATGATGATCGCGACATGCCTCGGCATTGTTCTTTGCCGAACCAGATCAATTAATGCATGATCTGAAAAGGAATCTAATTCAGCCGGATCTGGAAGCATTACCATTCTAACTCCTATGGGACATTGCCGTTGGACGCGGCTGTTAATTGGTCAATGGTATGTCTAAAGGGGAGATTGACCAAATCGACTTGCACGGTTTGATCTGACAGTGAATGGACATTAAATTCATAGACCGGATTCATTCCTTCTTCTGACGGTAACAAATCATGATCGGAATTGGAATGCGAAAGATTCAGGAATCGGTCGGTCAAAACCAATAACTTGGAGAATTCATCGAGAATGACGCCATTCTTTTTGTCCATCACCCCGGTTACCCGAACCGGAATTCTGGCAGAACTGATTCTAACCAGATCGCCTGACTGAGGCTTCTTGGAGGAAAATCGGACATTTCCGGCACTTTGCTCCTCTTCGACCTTATCGACTTCTACCCAACCAATTCTTTCTTCAAATCTCCCCATTTCTTCGTGTGTTGAGGGATGAAAAAAAGGCTCGCCCGGACGAATTATTTCCAAAACAATTCCTTTCACCAACCCATTTTTCCGACCCAAATTAATCTTTCCACGCTCTCCATCCGTTTGAATCAGAGAGCCTTCCACTTTTGGGAAATAGGTCGAAAAAATATACGTCAAATCTTCAATGGAGAGCGGAATCGGCTCTGCAACAGAAACCGTTGCCAGGGCAACCGTTCCAAGAAAGGTAAAAGCACCAATAATTAATATTACATTAACTTTAAAGTAATTAAACATAAACATTAAGCCTGACTTGACAGCCTGTGATTCCGTGGTAGACTTAATTGTTAATAAGTCAACTGCTATGTCGTAGGTTTTAATCGAAACTATCTAAATTAGTGTGAAGGATACCATGAATCAGCTCCCGCTTTCCACACCTATCAAGGAAAATCACATCGATACGGTTTCAAGACTGGAACTTAAAATAGGTGTAGGCCTTTTTATATTCTCTCTTTTAGGACTCTTAATCAATTTTTTTGACTAACAAAAAAAATCCCCTAGAAACAATATGTTCCGGGGATTATCGTAACTCAAACTCGAGTTCATCTCTTTAATGTTTGCACTCATAATTTGAACCGCCGATTGAGCTCTTATCAATTTTCAAGAAATCAGCAATCGCCGAATCAGGCATGGCATGTTGAGAAATAACCGTAGAAATCCCTTTGGAATCCAGGGTCTCCTTCAACTGATCGCTGCACCCTCGGGCGATGGCTACAGTACAGTCATTGATCACTTCCATGACATTTTCGTCAAAAAACTTGATTTGGGCGCTCAAAATTTCTTTATCGGTCACATCGTAAACAATAAAAGCCATTGGACTGTCGAGCGTTTCACCCAAATTACTTCCATCATCCGTCGCAACTGCAATCTTTGGCATCTTTAGACCCTCCTTAAAATATCAATGAAAATATGGACCCCCGGAAGGACCCGTGTCAATCGACCTCTTTGGCATGAAGAGGGTATTTAATAAATTTAACAAGAAGGCGGGGAAAATACAAGCAAGAAATAGAAAAATTATTTGATTTCATTTCAAGAGATCTTCTATAATAATCATATCTAATGAGTTAAATTCTTTTCAGACTGAATTCTTAATAAATCACCCTTACCCTGATTATGAAAGTATTCCATGACTGAAAATCATCGGCATTCTCGTCGTCTCCCTGTTGCCCAGGGGCTTTATGACCCAATCCATGAGAAAGACTCGTGCGGCATCGGCCTTGCTGTTAATATAAAGGGAATACCTTCCCACGATATTGTTCTAAAAGGCCTTGAAATCCTTAAAAATTTATCTCATCGCGGCGCCGTGGGCTCAGACCCTGACACGGGGGACGGCGCAGGACTTCTGATTCAAATTCCCCATCTCTTTTTTAAAAAAATGATGCAAGAGAAATTGATCGATCTTCCCGATCCAGGCGAATATGGTATCGGAATGGTCTTTCTCCCCACTTCCGACTCCGAAAGATCCCAGTGCGAAAAGATCATTGAAGAGATCAGCAAGGAAGAAACTCTACCCTTCATGGGCTGGAGAGACGTGCCCGTCTTGTTGGATAAAATAGGAGCTCTGGCACGAGAGAGCGCGCCTGTCATTCGACAGTTTTTCATAGCCAATCCTGGAATGGTCAGGGAAAAATTCGAACGCAAGCTTTATATTATCCGGAAACAGGTTGAAAATCAGATCTTAAGCTGGGTCAAAGAGGATTTTTATATCTCCAGCCTTTCCTCCAGAACGATCTGTTACAAAGGACTGCTCACTCCGGAACAGATCCCCCTCTTTTACCGGGACTTGAACGACCCTCAGTTTTCCAGCGCGCTGATTCTGGTTCATTCGCGATTCAGTACCAATACTTTTCCCGCATGGTCGTTGGCCCATCCCTATCGATATGTCTGCCACAATGGCGAAATTAATACGCTGAAGGGAAATATCAACTGGATGAAAGCGCGTCAGGGACGCCTCTCTTCCGAGGCCTTTGGAGACGATATTAACAAGCTTTTCCCCATCATACGGGAAGGACAGAGTGATTCTGCCTGCTTTGACAATGTCTTGGAGTTTCTTCTTATGGGAGGGCGTTCCCTTCCTCATGCGATGATGATGCTGATACCCGAAGCCTGGGTTGGAAATCCGGATATGGATCTAGACCGGAGAGGATTTTATGAATATCACGCCTCGATGATGGAGCCATGGGACGGACCCGCTGCCATGGCCTTTACAGATGGCACCTTGATTGGAGCGACTCTGGATCGTAATGGGCTGCGCCCCGCCCGGTATCTTGTCACGACAGACCATTGTGCGATTTTAGCGTCGGAAACCGGCGTCCTTTCTTTTAAGCCGGAAGAAATTTTGACCAAAGGACGGCTTCAGCCCGGGAAAATGTTTCTGGTCGACACTGCGCAAGGGAGAATTATCGAAGATGAAGAAATTAAAGCCGATATCGTAAAAAGAAAACCGTACAGGCAATGGGTCGCTGCCAATCGGATTTCCATTGACGAGCTTCCCGAGCCGATCAATGTTTACCAGCCAGATCCGGACAGCATCAAGAAGCGGCAGAAAGTTTTTGGATATACGTTTGAAGATTTGAAGCTTCTTCTAGCTCCGATGGCGATTAACGGAGAAGAAGCGATCGGCTCCATGGGAACCGATACACCTCTGGCGGTCCTTTCCGAACGTCCGCAACTTCTCTTTCACTATTTTAAGCAGCTTTTTGCGCAGGTTACAAACCCTCCCATCGACCCGATTCGCGAGCAGTTGGTGATGTCCCTTGCAACCAACATCGGACCCAAACCAAACCTGCTTGGAGAGACTCCGGAGCATTGCAGAAGAATCAAAGTGGGACAACCGATCTTGACCAATTCCGATCTTGAAAAAATCAGATCGATCGCGGACGGACATTTCAAGTCCAAAACATTAAAGATTGTTTTCCCGGTCTCCAGCGGACCCGACGGGCTTGAGAAGGCTCTTGAACAACTTTGCCTCCAATCGACCCAGGCGATTAAATCAGGTTACAATTTTATCATTCTAAGCGATCGGGGTGTCAACCCGGAGTGGGCGCCGATTCCTTCACTTTTGGCTATTTCAACGGTCCATCACCATCTCATTGAGGAGAGTCTTCGTGCAGAGGTTGGCCTCATCGTTGAAACCGGCGAAGCTCGGGAGGTCCATCATTTTGCCCTCTTGATGGGATATGGCGCCGGAACAGTTAATCCCTACCTGGCTTTTGAAACCCTGACGGATATGGCTCGATCAGGCCTTTTTCCCGAGGCGGTTGACGCTGCAACGGCAGAAGGAAAGTTCATCAAGGCCATCAACAAGGGACTCCTGAAAATCTTTTCAAAAATGGGAATCTCTACCGTCCAGAGTTACTGTGGTGCCCAGATCTTCGAGGCGATCGGACTCAATACCGCTCTCATTGACCGTTATTTTACAGGTACGCCATCCCGAATTGAAGGAATTGGCCTGACAGAAATTGCCAAAGAGACCTTGACCAAGCATGCCGCAGCCTATTTTGATTATTCTTCGATTAATGACGCGCTCGACATGGGAGGCAATTACCATTATCGTTTGCAAGGAGAACAGCATTCCTGGAACCCTGAAACCATCGTTAAACTCCAGGAAGCAACGCGAACAAACAATGCCAATACCTTCCATGAGTTCAGCAGGCTGGCCAATGAAGAGCGTCACCATGCCATGACGCTCAGGGGATTGATGGAACTTAAAACAGAACAAAAACAGATTCCCCTGGAAGAGGTCGAACCTGCCAGTGAAATCGTCAGGCGGTTTGCCACGGGTGCCATGTCATACGGATCGATCAGCAAAGAAGCACATGAAACCCTTGCTATCGCCATGAATCGTCTTGGCGGTAAAAGCAATACCGGAGAGGGCGGTGAGGATGAGGAACGATTTGACACCGAGAAGAACAGTGCCATCAAACAAGTTGCATCAGCCCGGTTCGGTGTGACCACAAACTACCTTATCCATGCGAAAGAGCTTCAGATTAAAATGGCTCAAGGAGCAAAACCGGGTGAAGGGGGGCAGCTCCCCGGGCACAAAGTCGATGAAGTGATTGCAAAAACTCGTCATTCGATCCCGGGCGTCACCTTGATTTCTCCACCGCCTCACCATGACATTTATTCGATCGAAGATCTTGCGCAACTGATTTATGATTTGAAAAATGTCAATTCGCGCGCCAAGATAACCGTCAAATTGGTTTCAGAAGTGGGTGTCGGGACCGTTGCCGCAGGCGTCGCAAAAGCCCATGCGGATATGATTTTAATCAGCGGAGACTCGGGTGGGACCGGGGCTTCTCCGCTCTCTTCAATAAAACATGCCGGCGCACCCTGGGAACTTGGACTTGCGGAAACTCAGCAGACTCTGGTTCTCAATCACCTCCGAAGCCGGGTTAGAATTCAGACAGACGGACAGTTGAAAACGGGAAGAGATGTCGTGATTGCGGCCCTGCTGGGAGCGGAAGAATTTGGATTTGCAACCGCTCCTCTCATCGTCGAAGGGTGTATCATGATGCGAAAATGTCACTTGAACACCTGTCCGGTCGGAATTGCGACACAAGACCCCCTGCTTCGAAAAAAATTCACAGGCCAGCCGGAACACCTCATCAATTATTTCTTTTTCGTCGCCGAAGAAGTCAGGCAGTATATGGCTCAACTCGGATTTCGAAAATTCGACGAAATGGTCGGAAGGGCCGACAAGATCGAGCCGAGAAAGGCAATCGATAACTGGAAAGCCAAGGGAATTAATTTGGAAAAAATACTCTATATGCCAAAGGTCTCGCCTGACGTTCCGATCCATTGCGTTGAGTCCCAGGATCATGGTCTTGATCAGGCACTGGATCACACCTTGATCCAACTGGCCAGACCGGCGCTTGACCATCAAAAACCGGTGAGCGAAAAACTCCCCATTCGAAATGTCCACCGCACTGTCGGCGCGATGCTTTCCGGAGAAATCACCCGAAAATTCGGCGCCAAGGGACTCCCTCCGGATACCATCAAATTTCATTTTGAAGGGAGCGCAGGACAGAGCTTTGGCGCTTTCTGCGTAGACGGGCTTTCATTAACTCTCGAAGGAGAATCGAATGATTATCTTGGAAAAGGGATGTCCGGAGGACAAATCATTGTCTTTCCGCCAAAGGGCTCTATATTTAATCCGGAAGAGACGATTATCGTCGGCAACACGCTTCTCTATGGAGCAACCGGGGGCGAGCTCTATATTTATGGATTGGCGGGCGAACGATTTGCAGTGAGAAATAGCGGTGCGTCGTCGGTTGTCGAAGGCGTTGGAGATCATGGATGCGAATATATGACCGGCGGAACCGTCGTCGTGCTGGGAAGGACGGGAAGAAATTTTGCCGCCGGGATGAGCGGGGGAATTGCCTACGTCTTCAACGAAGGGAGGGATTTCGAGCGGCGCTGCAACCTCAGTATGGTTGAACTCGAAGCAGTCACCCAGAAAGAAGATCAGAACCTTCTTAAGAGCCTGATCGAAAAACATGCCCGACTCACTCAGAGCAGCAAGGCATTGAGAATTCTGAAAGAATGGGAACCCAGTCTCGCCAAATTTGTCAAAGTCATTTCTGTAGAATATCGAAGGATTCTGGAACAAAGACAGGCCTCGATACACTCCCCGCAAAAGGAAAC
Source organism: Nitrospirota bacterium (assembly GCA_016194305.1). Lineage (NCBI taxonomy): Bacteria > Pseudomonadati > Nitrospirota > Nitrospirota bacterium. The sequence goes on from JACQBW010000025.1 coordinate 106,782, forward strand.
ACCAGTCAATGGGTGATCCGAAAGGCTTTTTAAAAATCCATCGGGAAGGACCAAAACGTCGGCCCGTCCCTGAGAGGGTAAAGGATTTTCACGAGTTTTATGAAGCCTTTTCAGACGAAAAGCTGAAGCTCCAGGCGTCGCGATGCATGGATTGCGGCGTTCCGTTCTGTCAAAGCGATTCGGGCTGTCCCGTTCACAATCTGATTCCCGACTGGAATGACCTGATCTATCAGGAACGATGGAAAGATGCGCTCCAACGTCTTCACCTGACGAATAATTTTCCTGAATTTACAGGCAGACTTTGTCCTGCCCCCTGCGAATCAGCCTGCGTACTCGGAATCATTGATCAACCTGTTTCGATTAGAAATATCGAGCAGTCGATCATTGACCGGGGTTTTAGTGAAGGTTGGGTCATCCCTGTACGGCCCAGGTCGGAATTAAAGCAAAAGGTGGCAGTTGTTGGATCAGGACCGGCCGGGTTGGCTGCTGCTCAGCAACTCCGCCGTGAAGGATACCAGGTCACCGTCTATGAGAAATCGGATCGAATCGGAGGGCTGCTCCGGTACGGCATTCCCGATTTTAAAATGGAAAAAAAGGTTCTGGATCTCCGTCTCGAACAGATGAAAGAGGAAGGGGTCCAATTCATCACCCAGACCGAAATTGGAAAAACAATTTCGCTTTCCAGGCTCAAGGAAGAGTACGATGCAATATGCGTTGCGATCGGAGCCACGAAGCCGAGAGACTTCTCACTTCCCGGAAGAAATCTTCACGGGGTTGTCTTTGCCATGGATTACCTAACCCAGGCGAATAAGATCATTGCAGGAGACAAAATCCATCCCGATCCATCCCTTTTTGCAAAGGGAAAACGAGTCGTCGTAATCGGAGGAGGGGATACCGGCTCTGACTGTGTCGGTACCGCAACCCGTCAGGGAGCCAAATCGGTACAACAATTTGAAATTCTTTCTCGGCCTCCTGAAAACCGTTCTCCTTCGACTCCCTGGCCCTATTGGCCCCTGACCTTAAGATCCTCCCACGCACATGAAGAAGGCTGCGACCGGAAGTGGAACATCCTGACCCAGTCGTTTTCCGGTGAAAATGGAATCATAAAAAAAATGAAAACTGTTAAAGTCGAATCCAGAACTGATCAAAACGGGCTTTCACGCCTGGTTGAGATTCCAGATTCTGAAGAAGAACTGGAAGTCGATCTCGTTTTATTGGCGATGGGATTTGTTCATCCTGTTCATGAAGGGCTTATTCAAGAATGGAATCTTAAACTCAATTCAAAAGGAAATATTGCAGTCAATGATCATTTTATGACGAGTGAGACTGGCATTTTTGCCGCTGGAGATTCGGTCCGGGGCGCCTCTCTTATCGTTTGGGCGATTGCAGAAGGGCGAGAAGCAGCCGAAGGTATCACCCGTTATCTGAAATCAAAATTGACTGCCGTCTCTTCTTGACGGGCTCTTTCGCCCGACCCATTCTGCTTTGACCAGGAGTTTAATATGTCTCTCAGCCCCTTGGAACAGTTGATGAAAGCCAACGAAATGTTTTATCGGATATTTGAGTCGCTGGATATCAAGGAATTTGAAAAACTCTGGTCACACGAAGAGTATGTCCAGTGCATTCACCCGGGTTGGGCGCCCTGTTCAGGATGGAAGAAGGTGCGCGACAGCTGGGTCATGATATTTAATCATACCCGGTCTCTCCATTTTACCATTTCGGATATTAAGGCGCATATTCTGGGACCTGTTGGATGGGTCATTTGTTTTGAAAATCTGGAAAGCAGGGATGGAGAACGGTGGATCAAAAGTCAGGTTCTGGCTACCAATCTCTTTGAATTAAAAGAGAGCCAATGGCTGATGATACATCATCACGGCTCACCTATCTTTCAGGATAATCCGGCCACCTCCGGCGGACATTTTGAAGATTTACCCTAGCGTTACGGCAGTGATCCGATGAGGCATAGGAAGCAAGGGAGATGAGCCACCGCACCCGGCAGACCCAGGAGAAGATCGAGTCGATTGTGAGAGAAAAATTGCTTGCAACTCATGTCGAAATTGAAGATGAGTCGTGGAAGCACGCCGGTCATGCCTCAGCAGGAGGAGGAGGCCATTTTCAGATGATTATCGTATCGCCTCAATTTGAGGGGGTGAATTTGATGAATCGCAATCGCCTTGTCTTTGAGACTCTTCAGGAGCTGATGAAGTCTGAGATCCATGCTCTTTCGATCAAAGCAAAGACTCCTGACGAGTGGATACACGGATGAAAACGGCAACCCTGGGTGGAGGTTGTTTTTGGTGTCTCGAAGCCGTCTTTTCCGATCTGAAAGGGGTGGAAAACGTGATTTCGGGATATGCGGGAGGACTACTTGCGAACCCATCCTATCAACAGGTCTGCAGCGGCAGAAGCGGACACGCGGAAGTGATTCAGATCCAATATAATTCCCTTGTCATCTCCTTTCAGGATCTTCTCCGCATATTCTTTGTCATTCATAATCCGACAACTTTAAACCGTCAGGGCGGAGATGTCGGACCACAATATCGATCTGTTATTTTTTATGGAGATCCGGAAGAAAAAACGATTTCTGAAGAAATCATCATGGAATTCGAATCGAAAAAGATCTGGAACACCCCGATCGTCACGGAAGTCGTCCCGCTCGAGCATTTTTACCCTGCTGAAGCGTATCACCAAAAATACTTCCAGAGAAATTCAGACCAGCCTTATTGCGTGGCCGTCATCGAACCCAAGGTTTCAAAATTCCGCAAACAATACTTTGATAGATTAAAGAAATAGATTGAGAAACCGGTCCTGAGTCTGACTCTGGAGAAAAAAGTTGAAGCAAATCCACCGTTTTATTGCGACAGGAGGATATACAGGCTATTTTCCAAAAATACCGGGCACCGTTGCCACGCTTGCCGGCACCTTGCTTTTCTATCCGATTCATTTTTTAGGTATCGTCTACCAGGCCGGTCTGATCGTCATGTTTTTCGGCATCGGCCTCGTTTCTGCGTCCCGACTTGAAAAAGAGCTCGGATCGAAAGATCCCTCTGTGGTCGTTATCGACGAAATCGTCGGGATATGGATCGCGCTATATCTAATCCCTTTCAACTGGAAGAGTCTCCTGACGGCTTTTATCCTCTTCCGGTTTTTTGACATTCGAAAGCCGTTACGGATTCGTTCTCTTCAGACGTTCGATTCTGGCTGGGGAATCATGCTTGACGATGCATTGGCAGGCATTTATACCAATCTCATTTTAAGAATCGCCTATATGGCTAAGCCTTTAATACTTTCTTGACCACCTGGCCGATCTGGAATGCCCGATAGGGTTTCTGGAGGCAATCAGAAAATCCAAATTTTCCAAAGTCGGCCATGGCCGGATCGTTCGAATAGCCGCTTGAAACAATGACTTTGACCTGGGGATTGATTTCTTTGAGTCTTCGAAGCGTTTCCATGCCGCCAATATCACCCGGCACAGTCAGGTCCGTAATCACGAGATCAAACGGATTTCCAGTCCCCAGTGCCATCTTGTACCGTCCAACGGCCTCCACGCCGCTTTTGGCCGTTTCCACTTCATATCCGAGATGACTCAGTGTCTCCTCCACCAAATCCAAGACCGAGACTTCGTCATCCATAACCAGAACTTTCCCCCGTCCCCGGACCATCCCGTCCATTTCCGGTTTTTCGGGATGAATTTGCAGGCCGGCCAGTGCCGGAAGGTAGATGACAAATGTACTCCCGGACCCGGGATTTGATTCCACGGTGATTGCTCCCTGATGTCTTCGGATAATAGAATGGCTGACCGAAAGACCCAGACCGCTTCCCTTTGTTTTTGTCGTAAAGTAAGGGTCAAATATCTTCGACAAATTTTCCTTTGAAATGCCTGTTCCCTGATCCTGGATAGAGATCAATACATATTCCCTGTTTCTTAAATGAATTTCCCTGAGACCCTCATCCTTAACGGCTAAATTTCTAACCTCTAAACGGATCGTTCCCCCTGAAGGCATTGCCTGCTTTGCATTAATAACCAGATTTTGGATCACCTGGCTTAGCTGGCCTTCATCCGCCTCTACCGACCAAAGCCCCTCCTGAAAATAAAACTGACACTGAATATTGGAACCCGAAAGAGCAAAGTGAGCGGAATGTTCTATGAAATTCTTTACTGAAACAAGCTTTTTGACCGGAGCACCCCCTTTTGAAAAAGTGAGCAGCTGCTGGGCCAGTTCTGAAGCGCGCAAAGACGCTTTCTCCGCCTCTTTGAGGCGGGTCAAAAGCTGCTCTTTTGAATCCAGAAAGGATTTTGCCAGGGAAATATTGCCTAAAATGGCGGTCAAGATATTGTTGAAATCATGGGCGATTCCTCCGGCCAAAAGACCTAGCGACTCAAGCTTTTCAACTTTCTGAACTTCCTCTTCCATTTTCCTCAGCTCGGTAATATTGGTCGAAATGACCATCGCTGAAATTGTCTTCCCGTTATGTTTCAGGGGAATGAGACGACTGAGCCATCGGGAAGGTCCCACCATGTGTAGCTCTATCGAATTCGGTTCACCGGTTTCGAATAAAGTATCGAGTAATTCGAGGTATTCTTCGCGCTGATCTTCAGATATATAGAGTAACGCATTCGTTCCAATAATGTCTTCGATTCGGAATTGGGGCAGGACCCTGTTGATATAGAGAATGGTAGCGCTTCTGTCCAGAATACAGATGCCGTCGGGTGAGTTTTCAACAAGGATGCGGTACTTTTGTTCCAGATCTGAAAGATGGAGATCTTTTTTCGACATCGTTTGCTTACCGTCTCTAGAGGTAGTCCAAACAATAAATAAGCCTTGAAGGAATTTTCCTCCAAG
>JACQBW010000026.1 GCA_016194305.1 Nitrospirota bacterium
ATCCAGCAAGAACTGTGCCGCTTCCAATTACTGAAAGATTACCTCCTGTTGTAATCGCATATTGCGAAACATTGAAATCCGCGTAGTTTGCTACGTAGACGTATTTCCCGGTCGGATCCACTGTAACGGCAAACGGTTGAGAACCTGAGGCCACTGATGGGTTGCTCATGGAAGTTAGGCTCCCTCCCACAATCGTATATTGCGAAATGTCGTCTCCTCCATAATTTGAGGCGTAAGCATATTTTCCGGTAGGGTCGATAGCAATGAAGTGGGGTGTTGTTCCAGACACTACCGTGGAAACGGACATGGCGGTAAGACTTCCATCGCTGCCAATGTTGTATTGAGAAATATTGTTATCCCCACCATTGACTACATAGGCATATTTGCCTGAAGGATCAACTGACACGGAATAGGGATTCGTTCCGGCCCCTATTGTTGGTGTGGTCATGCTACTAAGAGTTCCATTGGTTCCAACGTTATATTGCGAAACGTCGTTTGTAATTTGATTCGCGACATAGGCATATTTGGGAACTATTTTCTTTGCAGGAGGTGTAACCGGTGCCGCGGCACCGCCTCCTCCACCACTGCAACTTGCCAGAACAAAAAATAGAAGAAGAATGACATGAATACTACGATTGGGTTTCATAACCTATGTTCTCCAAAATTTACGATCCTCTGCTCCCGAGGAGCCATTTACCATTTTCCCTTACTCACACATTCATGATAAAAAAAACAGCCATGACACTCCGGCGATTTGGCTTTGCAATGATATCGGCCGAATAGCAAGATCTGATTTGAGATTCGGGTCCATTGCTCCGGGGGAAAGATTTTTTGCAATTCTTGTTCAATCTCGTCAGGATCTTCAGAACGAGTCAGACCCGCTCGATTCGAGACCCGCTTGACATGGGTATCGACCACAATTGCCGGTACTTTAAACCATCCTCCAAGTATCACATTGGCCGTTTTTCGACCGACACCTGGCAAAGAGATCAAATCCGCCATATTCGAAGGAACCTCTCCTTTGAACCGGCCTAGAATCTCTTTTGCCGTCAAGATGACGTTTTTGGCCTTATTTTTATAGAATCCTGTCGGTTTAATCTCTGTTTCAAAAGTGGAAAGATCCGCATCAGCATAATCCTGAGCGGACTGATATTTTTTAAAAACTCTCTCCGTGACTTTATTGACTCTTTCATCCGTACATTGTGCTGAAAGAATCGTTGCCACCAACAACTCCAGAGGATTTCTGTGGTTTAGTTCAATTCTCGTTTCTGGAATAATTTTGTCCAGCCCTTTTAAAAATTGATCTACGAGGGCTTCCTTTACCTTCATGCTTGACGATAAGAAATCGGATCAATTTCTCGTGCCTCTTTAAAGCCTTTTTTCCGCAGCTGACAGCTATCACACCGTCCGCAGCTGACCCCTTTCGGAAGCGGATCATAACAACTATGTGTTAAATGAAAAGGAACTTTCAGCTCTCTCCCTTTCTGAACGATTTCTTTTTTGGTCATATAAAGCAACGGAGCCCGAATTTCCAGGGGAGTCCGCTTCTTTTCCCGGGTCGCGAGAGCAAGATTCGCCATTTTTTCAAAAGAATTCAAATAGTCGGGCCGGCAATCCGGATAACCGCTATAGTCAAGAACGTTCGCCCCAATATAGATCACAGGCCGCGAATCTGTCTCCGACACCGCCATCGCATACGACAGAAAGATCGTATTTCGACCCGGAACATAGGTGATCGGAATCGAAACGTTCCTTTTCGTCAATCGCCTGTCTTTGGGAACTTCAATGGTATCCGTCAAAGCAGAACCCCCGATCTGCCGTAGATCAAGCTTGATGACTCTTTGTTTCAGGCCGTAGTATTTGGCCACTTGATATGCGCTTTTAAGTTCGATTCGATGCCTTTGTCCGTAATCAAAACTGAGCGCCAAAATGTCTTCACCCCTGCTTTTCGCAATACCTAATACGGTCGAGGAATCGAGACCGCCGCTGACCAATACAATGACTCTGGACTTTTTTTTCACTGCTTTCTAAACTTCTGATATTAATTAGGAGAAGGAGGAGATGCCGCTAATCGAAATCCCATGAAGCTGCTTCTCGTATCCGGCCAGAAATGACCCCGATAAGTTGTTTTAAAGTTTGCCGGATCTCCATTGCCCCAGGATCCCCCTCGTAGTACCTTCAATTCTCCCTTTTCAGGACCTTGGGGATTTTCTTTGGGACTATTCTTATAATATTCAGGATCATACCAATCCAGGACCCATTGCCAGGCGTTACCTGACATGTCAAACAAGCCTAACTCATTCGGTTTAAACTTCCTCACCGGAGAAGTGAAGGGATAACCGTCATTATAATTTTTGATCGCGGGATCAGTCGGGATTTTCTTATTAAACGCCAAGTCACCAATATTGCCCTGTGGCGATCCATTCCCCCAACTAAACTTGATCTTCTTTCCCCGGCTTCTGGCAGCGAACTCCCATTCCGCTTCTGTCGGTAGCCTGAAACGAACTCCTGTCTTCTGGCTTTTCCAATTGCCAAATTTGATCGCATCATTCCAGGATACACAGACGACCGGATGGTCATCTCCCTGCTTAAAACCGGGCCGCCTCCAAATCGTATTTTTGTCCACTTTCCATTCTTTGCCATTCCACCCTACACAACCAATCGGCTCCTTTTTGTCGCCAAAAGGGACTTCCGCTTCGGTTTGATAATGCGTCTCGTCAACGAATTGTCGAAACTCCCCCAACGTAATATGTTCCTTTGCCAGGTAAAAATCTTTAACACAGACGGAGTGGGGAGGTTTGCTGGTACTGTCTCCATCGCCAAAGACATCCCCCATTTCAAAACAACCGCCTTCGATAAAAACAAACCCTTCAATTATTTTTGGCACGGCTTTCGAAGGTGCCGACTCCGGATTGATGGGTTCCTGTCCCTTTATTATTGAAACATGGGTCAATAACAGGGCAGACACGAAGGAAAAAACTGCAAAAAGCCTCAACATGATTAATCCGGTTCTATATATTAATAAAGTCAACGATTCAAAGTGCTTATAACGCCTTAGGTCTGTTTATGCCAAGTTCTTTTAAGTATACTAAAGTTTAAACATTTAATAAATTGAATTCATACGTAAAATACGATGTTAATTACCTTCAATGGGATGTCACAAATCCTTTTTGATGATTAATGATTAGATTTAATAGCCGAGATTTCATATAATGGAAAGATGTCTCGTTTTCAACTTTTTATTCCTAAATACCGGATTATTCTCGTTTTATTTTTTTCTTTTTTCCTCAATGTTTGCGGGCTCCCCCCGGGACCCAATACCGCTCCGACCTTCGCCACCCTATTTCCCTCTTCACCGATTTTGCCGGATCCCTCACCTTCCCAGCCGATCAATTCCAGGAATCCCCAAATTGCGGTTGATTCGACAGGAATCTATGTGGCCTGGGAAAACAGTTCCGACGGCAATATCCTCTTTTCTTCATCAAAAGATGGCGGATCGACCTTTAGTATTCCGATCGTAATACCCAACTCCACGAACGGAACCTATCCCCGAATCACAACCGATGGAAATGGAAACAGTTTTGTTCTTTGGCAATCCCCAACTCAGTTCCTATTGAACTATTCGACTTCCAGTCAGTTTCGAACTTCAGCGGTTACCATTGCGAATCTCTGTTCCTCACAATCGTCCCAAAATTCGATTCCTCAGGCAGATATTATTTATAATCAAAATAACTTGCTCATTACCTGGGCTCAGGTATCCTGCAGCAGTCCAACACCTTATCAAATCTATTTTGATTCCCTTTTGGCACAGAATCCGGTGACACCTTCTGTCCCCACAAAGCAGATTTTATCCGAGAGCGGATTTAACGGATATCCCAAAATTTCCCAGCTTGCAGGAGATCCGGACATTGCATATCTCCAGACTTCGGTAAGTGACCTGGTTTTAACAGAGTACTCCGTGACGTTTGACACGCAAACGAGTTTTCGCGTCAACAGTCAGTCGATTCCGGCAAGTGTTTCACTGGCAACTGACGGCAATGGAAACCGCTATGTGGCCTGGGCTGCCCACAATCCGTCCCAGAGTGGATTCGATATCTACATTAACAATCTCAATACCGGTACAACCACTTTTCCGGTTCCTCCGCATAATTTGACTCTTAACGGAGCGTCGTACGGTCCGGCCATTGGAATCGATTCGAGTCAGTATGTTTATGTGACTTTCTTTTCAAGAAGTACGGCATTTCCTACAACATACGATGTCTTTCTTGAAAGAAGCTCGGATGGCGGGAAGAATTTCATTGGCCCTGTGAATATTTCTAATAGTTCAGGAGATAGTTTCTCCTATGAACCGGGAATGGCCGTTCTAGGAAAAACGGCCTATTTCGTGTGGGACGACAACACGAACTCGACGTTCCATCATATTCATTTTCAGAAGGTCACACTCAATTAGTATTCTCGTTGCAGGATAAGAGAGGAGGCTATTTTGTGTTGTTGACACCCGAAGTGGTAGCGGGCGAAGGAGGAGGCTCTTTTTTGATTAACTCATTCCGGTTTGGAATCTTGTTGAGAAAATCTTTCTTGATTTCAAAAATGGGACCTTCAGAATTTCCCATAGCAGTAATCTTTTCTTCATTCTTCGATTTTCCGACAAGCAAGGTATAGATTTTATCTTTAATATGGAAGATGAGCGTCGCATAGGCTGGGGCAAGCTCAAATTCTTTCAGGTTTGTTCCAGTTTCGTTTAATACCCTTTCGCCATCCAGCGTGCCGGTCGAAAAAAGGAATGAAGAGAGTTTTTCTTCATTCACTTTTTCACCTGGCTGGCCAGGGAAAATCCAATCATCCCCTTTTTTTGCGACTTCCCAAGAATGATCCTGAAGTTTGACTTCGACATGGTCAATCAGGACTTGATCGTACGAAAGGAGATGTTTATTTCTCAAATTCCAAAACTCGTAATTGACGATCACTCGTATGCCCGCGTTGGATAAATAAATTTTTCCGTTATCGCCCCGTTTGAGATAGAGCGTCTGCGGCAATGGTGCCTCATCCCCAATGAGCAGTTTCAGGATGGGACCCTCTTTCATCGTCAGAGTGACCGATTTTTCAGGCATATTAAATCCAAAACCTTTCAGATCCTCCCCTTTTTCGTCGACAATTCGAGTCGGTTTAAGTTCATGAATCTCCCGGATGATTCTCTCTACGACATTGGAGTCCGCCACGACATTGCCTGTGGGCTCCCCTTGCAGATTCTTGACCATCCATTGCTCTTCAGCGTTTTTTGTCATCAAGAAATGACCCCCCGAAGTATCAAGTTCCACCTGCCTGACCTGATCTATGGAAAAGTCAAAGAGCTTCTCAGCCTTTTCCTTTTTTTCCGCCTCTTTCTTGATCCGCGGATTGTCAATCAGGAAGAGATAGGAAACCAATCCAAGAAAAAGAAGAAACAAAATCAATGTCGCTTTGTATCTCATCTCTTTCTACGGACTCTCCAGACCAGAATGCCGGCCATAATGACTGCTCCTGGTACAATGAGAATCGGGACCAGAAAAAACAGCTTTCCCTGTGAACGAGTGAGAAAAAACGGAGTCGATTGGTCATCTTTGGCCCGAACCGAAATCAGTCCCTTTTCTTCTGCAAGCCAGCTGATCATATTTAAAAAGAGATCCCCGTTTCCAGCCGCCTTAAAAAATGCATTCGTGGCAAAGTCAGAGTCACCCACAACAATCCATTTGGATCCTTTATCCAGCTCGGCTTCCGATTTTTTTTTGAAGTTAAATGCCCCGGCAATCGTTACAGGTCCTTTGAAATCTTCACCTGGGTCAAATTTGGCTTCACCCGACCTGATCTTTGTCTCACCCCAGCTGTTCGGCCCGCTTTCAGCAAGTGGATTAAAAGCAATCTCGGCTTCCATCTCTTTTTTAAATGAAAATGAGCGCGCGACCGGGAAAAAGACCGGCGCTTTCATTTCGCGTGTAATTTCGTGATTCTGAAATGAATTGACGACCGGAATTGTGAAATCGCCCCCAAAAAGCCGTGACATCGGATCAATCACCAGATCCTGGTGAAGCTCGGCGCCCCAATTCTTGAGAAAAGAATCGAAATCCGCCCTAGACTCCGGGTCAATGAGAAAGAGGACCTTTCCCCCTTTTGACAAATAATGATCAAGAATGGTCTTTTCTGTCGAGATCACCTGCGTCATGGGGCCGCCAACGACCAATACCGCTGCATTATCCGGAATTTTTCCTTCTTGCAGCAAAAGCAGCGTCTTCACATCATAGCCATCTTTTTCAAGAGACTCCTTCGCGAACGAATAGCCTTCCTTTTCCGAATCTCCGATCTTGTGTTCCCCATGTCCTTCCAGAAAATAGAGGCTCTTTTTCTGATCCTGATTGACCTGTACGACTGCGTTAATCAGGTCCTCTTCATTGATCGTACGGATTCTTTTTTCCTGTTTACCTCCTTCGAGCACCAGCGTGTCCGATTGTGTAATCCCATATTGCTTTGCAATCGCAGGTCTTCTTGCCGGATCAATCAGCTCATATTGAATATGCGGGGTCTGATATTTAAAATTATTCAGGAGATCAACCGCCTTCTCCTTCGATTTGGTCCCCTCCTCCACAAATCCGGTAATTTTGATATCCTGTTTCAAATTTTTGAGTATTTTAACGGTCTGGGGAGCAATTGAGAAATTCCCTTCCTCGGAAAAATCAAACCGAAACGAGTGTTTATTCAATAAGAGCGCCAATACGCTCAAAATGCCGATGACAAATAGCGTCGCGGCAAACGCATTTGTTCCCATTCGGGTTGACCTTTTTCTTGTAAATCCGAATAATCTGTTCATTTTCCCTTTCATTTCAGCCGTTACCTTTCACGCCTTACCTCGTCTCCCTCCCAGGTTTCTAGGATTTCCATCTCTGGGATTCTACAACCTGATAGGTTAGATAGAGAGCCAAAGTTATCATTCCGATACAATAGGCAATATCCGTTGTATCAATGAGTCCTTTGTTAAAGTTTTCAAAATGAGTGATCAATGAGAGATAAGTAAGAATCTGCCCTATTACGGAATCCGACAGGACCTGTCCCATAAAACCGATAATCCAGAGCGAGAGAAGAAAACCAAAGCTAATAGCCGCCGAAATAATCTGGTTTTCGGTCAATGATGACGCAAACAGACCCCAGGCCAGAAAAACTCCTCCGCAGAGGAGAAGGCCGAGATAGCTCGCCAAGACCATTTTCCAGCTGATCGAAATGACATTCGCCACGAGGAGTGGAATATAGAACGTCAACCCCAGCATTAAAAAATAAAGGAACAAAACCCCGAGAAATTTTCCGAAGACAATTTCAAACATGGTCACCGGAGACGTGTAGAGCAATTCCGTCGTTTTCATCTTTTTCTCTTCGGTAATCAATCTCATGGTTAATAGAGGCATGATCAGGAGTAAAACCACGATCATATTACTGAATGACTGCCTGAAAATCATTTCTTTCGGATTGAATTGTCCCATTCCTCCCTGGAAACGCATCATCTGCATGCTGATTTGACTCACTGCGGCGACAATGTTGGAGTAGAGTAGTCCCACCACCATGAGAAAAATAAAGAGAACCACGTAGGCGATCGGAGAATAAAAATAACTGAGCAACTCTTTCCTCGCAATGGTAACGATATTTTTCATGAAGTTTCCTCCTGTCCGGGAGGAAAAGGTTCTTCCCGGGTTAACTTCAGGAAAATATCTTCCAGGGTCAAGGTTTGAGATTTCATTTCCAGTAATCCTCCTCCGTTTTCAATGACAGTCCTGGCGATCTCTTCTCTTAAATCAGATCCAATCGGATATTCCGCTGTCACCTCCCAAACGCCATCCTCCCCTGTCAAGATATGTGCTACACTTAACATTCCGGATATGGCCTGCAAGGATTCGACGATTTTCTCGTTTCCTCTCCGCAGAGTGAGATTCACTTTGTCGGTCTTTCGCAAATTGGCAGAAAGCTTCTCCGGGGAGTCTTCTGCAACCAGGCGTCCTTCATTGATAATGAGAACTCTCTGACACAGTGCGGTCGCTTCCGGCAGAATATGCGTACTCAATATAATCGTATGATTTCCGGCAAGGGCCCTGATCAGTTCGCGGATTTCAATAATTTGATGGGGATCCAATCCGACGGTCGGCTCATCCAGAATCAAGACCTCCGGGTCATGAATAAGGGCCTGAGCCAGGCCGACTCTCTGCTGAAATCCTTTCGACAATTTCTTGATGAGTCGTCCCCTCACTGTCCCGAGGTTGCACTGATCCATGACATTCTGAATTGAAGAAAATAGATTCTGTGAGGGGACCTGTTTGATCCTTGCCACAAAGAGGAGATATTCCGAAACCGTCATGTCCGGGTATAGAGGAGGCGATTCCGGAAGATAGCCTATTCGTTTTTTGACTTCAAGGGGATCATCGAAAACATCGAAGCCGGCGACCCGCGCCGTTCCGGTCGTGGCGGGAATAAAACCTGTAATGATCCGCATGGTGGTACTTTTGCCCGCGCCATTGGGACCTAAAAACGCGACAATCTCTCCCTTATTGACATTAAAACTGACGTTATCGACCGCCTTAACCGTGCCATATAGCTTGGTCAGTTGTTTCACTTCAATCATAGTCATTCCTCAAAATTCGGGTCTATTTATAAACATTCAAATCTGGAATGTCAAGCGTCTGATCTCAAAACAGATGGACGAAATGGGTTACAGGGAAGGGGCTCTTTTTTCGCTTTTCACCAGGAGAACCGAAATCATTTTTTTCAGGTCAGAGGTAGAGAACGGCTTGTTTAAAAACGGAAGATTAACAGACTTGCAGAAAGCTTCCAGCTCGTCATTCATGGCGCCGGTAATGAGAATACACCGATGGATCAGGTGAGGTTTTACTTCACTCATGTATTTGTAAAGCTTTTGACCATTCAAACCGGGCATCATCACATCTGAAATGATCAGATCATACTCGTCACTCGCGATCTTTTCAAAACCTTCAAGTCCATCCGTCGCGGTATCGATGATGCATTGTTCATTTTTTAAACTCTCAAGCAGACCTTTAATGACGTTGGGGTCGTCATCCACAATCAGAATCTTCTTGCCGGACAAACCGGAATCTGCACTCATTTCCACTCCCCTTTCGTAATCGTGGTACATGGTACAGAACAATGTCTCGGAAAATCAAGGATTTTTTGCCAACAAGGGATTACGGTAGGGCTAATTGTGTCGCAGGATCTCCTAACAGAACAAAAATGCCAACCGTCTCCAGCATTTGTTGAGAACCGGAGTAGGAAGCGGAAAGCAAAATATTTTTCTCGGCCGTCTGAATCGCTTTCCCCAGAATCGGTTCTGGCAGAAACGATGATGCATATCCTGTTGCAAAAATCGTATTGTAGAGATATTCGGCAAGTGGAGAATGAAAATTAGTCAATCCTTGTCCAGTCGGACTAAAGACAGCCACAGCGCCCCCATTTGATTTTAGAAACGCTTCAGCCATCGAAACGGGATGGCTTTTTCCTTCGTCTGTTCCCGCAAACATACCGTTTAGACATTCCAACGTCACGAGAAAAGTGAGTTGGGATGAATTGGCAAAAGTGTAGGGATCGGTAGACTGGAGATAGGTATTGCTTAGATTGCCCGAGTTCGCGTTAGCCCATACACCAACTGAACCATGGCCCATATAATTTGTGATTAAAGCACCTGAGTTTATGCTCCCGATGATGGAAGCGGTAAAGCTGGCAGTAGTTGTAAAATTTGAATGATAGATCTGCATGATATTTGTTATGGTGGAAGGAAATGCGCTGCCAGTTAAAAGTGAATTCGATTCGCTATCAAAGTTTCCCACGCTATCTTCTCCAGAAATAAAGGTCACGTTTTTATTCCAATTTGAAGAGGGCACATTCGTTTCATAATTTATAATTTTTGAAATCATCGTGTCTGTTTCCGTTATTGATTTAGCAGGAAGTCTTCCGATAACCAGCAACGGCGCTCCAGCCCCTGTATGCGGAACAAACCAGTAATCGCTTGGCGTCTGTTCGAAAGAAGTCTCCATCAAATACGTCGGGACAAGGTTTTCCAAACCAAATCCACCGATATTTCTATAATCAAAGGATGCATCCCCAACCAGTAATACATATCCCGGATTCACAATGATACTATTTTGATACAGGTAACCAAGAAAATCCTGAATCGCCCGGGGAGAAAATATTCCTCCGCTAAAACTGTCATAAACGCTCTCGACCGTAACAATTCGAGGAACATGGCTTCCACCCGGGGCAGAATTCCGGTAATTGGCTAGCGTCTGTACGTTTGATAGGAAACTGGAATGAGTAATGATTAAATAGTCAAAACCAGGTGCAAGAGAATGCAGATCCGTCGTGGTGAGCTCAACAATTTCTGATGGTGTCCTTCGTTGTACCGGAGCCAAAGCAATATAATTATTTGGGATAGATGCAGTTAACGTGTCACTATATGTCAACTGAAACCCTCCGCTAACAGAAGCCATCGCAGGGTTAGTAATCTTTAGAGGCGATTGAGGATCGCTAATATCAAAAAGCTCGATCGTGCTTTGTGAAAATCCATTAATTGAAAAGCTGTAAATCGCACTACCTGGATTGTTTCCATGGAAGATAATCTGATCATTGAGTGCTTTTCCTGGATATTCGAGTTCCAGCCAGTTGAAATAAAACACGTCCAACGCGCTGGAATCTGTAAACTGAAAAGAGCTTGGTGCTCCATTAACAATATTTCCAGCAAAAGTGGTCATAAAAGTATGTGGTAAAGAATCAGTCCAGGAATCCGTGTTGTTTAGATTTGGATTTAACAAAAGATACCTCAAACTATGTGGATTTACAGAAGTTTGAGAAATAACCGAATATGACAGTGTGATGGGTGTTGTCGAATATAGATTGTCATAATCGTTAATAGTAAAATTATGTGACAACGAGGTGTTGCTATTAAATTTCTCCCAAAACCAATGATCCACTCCGGTTCCGTTTGAGATTTGAGGCCAATAAATCGTGTCTTGTTCTTCGTGGTGTGTAATCATGGAAGGTATAGCCGTTCCAGAGGAAACCGAGGCTTTGGTCGACATGACGGGAGTGCTGGTGAGTGACGGGACTAACCAATAGACATTCGTATCGGTATAATCCGCATTCGAAGCCGTGTAATCATTTCGATTCACCCCGACTCCGTAGAATTCGATATTTCCCTGCGAATCAAAGGAAACCGGAATGTCGATCATTTTCTTCTGGTTGGGATCGAAATTCTGAAGTTTGAAACTGGAAAGGGACACCGCTGAAGAATCGAGACAAAACGGATATTGTTTTAGTGTGGGAGGAGAAAGGAGATAAATTCCGTTTGTTTTAACACTTATTTTAAGCCGGGTTGTGGACGTCACGGGTGTTGTCTGAGTACAGGAAACTGAACTCACCACGCCGCTTCCGCCCCCTCCCCCACTACAGCCAGAAATAATAACCACGACGCAGAGTAAGAAGCGAAGTGATCTGGTATTCCTATCTAAACCAAACAAAAATCACCACGATTGTTATTATTATTTTTCCTTGCCTTGATGCTCGATCGTGACCGGTTGAAGAAGCTCGATACCCTGTGTGGTCTTGTCCGCTTTCTTTTCTTCAATCGATTCCGGTACCTGTGCAGAGGTTGATCCCACCATATGGCTATCTTCACCTGGAATCATCCGTTCGATTTTATAATGGTAGGTTTTTCCAGGTTGAATCGTCATGTCCTCATAGACCGCTCTTATCAGATAGTCTTGTAAATCCATATTTCCAAGAACTTCTGGAATAACCAGTTTATCGTTGATCATCTGATAGAATCCGTTTTTCTCGTCACTTCTCCAGACCATATAGGTATCGGCAGAATCAAGCGGCGTCCAGGATAAGACAACCCTGTCGCTCAATACCTTGACCTGAATGCCTACCAGGTTTTGAGCTTCTGTTTTTTCGCTCTCGGCATCTTTACCGGAGAGATGTATTGCTTCCGAATCGGGGGTGATCAACTGAATGATCGTTGTTCCATTCCCCTTTGTACCGGAGGTTGAGGGGCTATTCGGGTCAACGTTCATGGGCCCTTCCGGAACAGCTGTGGAACTGTTTTGGGCCTGGGGATTCGCGATCGACACAAATTGCACAACAGATTTATTGCCTGTATCCACGGACTCCAGCTGATAATAATAGGTCAGGCCATTCATGACGCCATAATCCATATATCGATAACGGGCTCCGTAGATGGAATTTCCTCTCGATGGAATGATCTGTGCATTGATCTTGCTGAATGGTCCATTTAGAGAGAGGCCTCTCAATACATTGAATCCGAGCTGATTCGTTTCAGTCTGGGTGCTCCACTCCACCATGACATTTGCGTCACCTGCCGTGGTATTGAAAGAAGAGATTCCCACCGCGGTCGAACCGGTCATCACCAATACATAAGGGCCGTCCAGGGCGCTTACGGCCCCGCAGGCAATATTATGGACCACATCCAGAGAGCTGGTGACATTGACCCATCTGGCCTGCACCGTATCATAATGAAGCATCACAATGGCATTCTGATTAATAAAGTAAGCGCTGCTGTAATTGATACAAATTGTTTCCGTCCCGATATACCCGGCGGTCGTGGATATGTTTCTCTGATAGATATTGGTGAGAGGTAGCGTGTAGCTAGCCGGGATTGCCGGTACCGTTGCCAAGGTGCTGATATTCGTATTTCCTACGACATTCAATGTTGCAAATTTAACGGCATAGCCGGGCACCGGAGTCACCACCACGTTATTCCCGACGGGTGTCAGCGAGGGGGTCCCCGGAACCGTGGGTCCGGCCAAAGTGCCAGAGGAAGAGAGGCTAATCGTTGATTGGCCGTCCGAAGCGGCAAAGAAATAGAATCCGACTCCCGCGTTCAGGAGCGGCGGGGTGACGCGATATTGACATCCCGTGGTATAGGAACAGATCACTAAATTCACATTGACCGTAGCAGTCAATGGCGTGCCGGATGAATCGATAACCGCAATACTCAAAGGATAGGTTCCGCTTGCGCCGGGAGTCCCGGAAATAATCCCGCTCGCCGTATTGAGCGTTAGACCCGCCGGAAGGGAACCGGTCACACTCCAGGTGTAGGGAAGCGTTCCGCCGGTTGCCGTAAAGATCTGTGTATACCCCGCACCGACAATCCCTTCTGCAACGGATAAAAGATTCATAACAGGACCTCCGGGTAACGAAGTCGTGCTTCCCATTGGGGTCACATCCAGTGTCATCGGTAATCCTGTCCGGTCACCATCCAGGTAAAGCGCAATCAAGGTTGGCGCGAGGTTGCTCGGACTGGTATAGACCACCTTGAAGGGATACGGATTCGTCCCTGCAAAGCCAGATGTCGAATTGTATCCGGGATCGGGTGAGAACGAAAGTCCCGGAGGCGAAACTCCGCCGGAAAGTGTCGTGAATGTCCGGGCGACGCCCGTCGTCGTTCCTGCACTGGATTGGGCCACGGCTCTGTAATAATAGGTCGTATTGGGTGCCAGGGAACCGATCGAAAGCGGACTAACAATAATATAGCTATTCAGGGGAGAGAGCGCCTGGGCTGTGGCTTTGTTGCTAAAGCCATAGGCGGTTGTCGTTCCCCATTCGAACCAGGCACTCGTTGCCAGTCCATTCGGATTGACCTGGCCATTGAGGACGGCTGTATTCGTCCCCACATTGGTCGCGCCGTCGGTGATCACAAGGGGTGGATAGGCCAGTGTAACAAAAGTGGCATCCGGACCGTAAACTGTCCCTCCCGCGTTATAGGCGACCAGCTGATAATGATAGGTTGTGAGAGAAGTCAGGCTTCCGACGACAATCGAAACCGCCATATTGGCTGATCCGGCAATCGGAACCGTGGTCGTTGCGGAACCATATGCCGCGGTTAATCCATAATTGAAGAAAGCAAAGCCGGGTGCAACATTCGGCGTCACCGTTCCATTCAAAGTCGCGGTCGTCTGGAAAATGGGCGCGGCAGTCGGAGTCCCCACAATGACGGGCGGAAGCGGCAGTGTCGTGAAAACAGCATCTGCACCATAACTTGTCCCGCCTGCATTATTTCCCGCCGCACGATAATGATAGGTTGTGTATGAAGAAAGTCCGTTCATCACGAGCGTGAAGTTCAATGCCGTTGAGGTAGCGGCAATCGGCTGCGTGGCACTGCTGGATCCGTAGGCGGTCGACAAGCCCCATTCAAACCAGGCCGTAGCCACAACTCCATTTGGATTGATGGAACCCGAGACCGTACCCGAAGTTTGGGTAATCGCCGTTGCGGGTGACAAGGTCGTTACTGTAGGCGGATTCGGAAGTGTCGTAAAGGTAGCATCCGTGCCTACCGTCGTGCCGCCGTTATTGGAAGCCGAAATACGATAGTGATAGGTTGTGTTCGGACTGAGTCCAAATATCGAAATGACCACACTGTTTGCGACAGATCCTGAGATGGCCTGTGTTTGAGAGCTTAAGTTATAGGCGGTTGTGAGTCCGTAATCGAACCATGCAATGCCATTGACGCCGTTCGGATTGGCCGTACCATTTAGCGTTGCGGAAGTTTGAGCAATATTGGTAGCCGGGCTCCCCGTGACAACAATGGGCGGAAGCGCCAACGTCGTAAAGGAGAGTTGCGCGCCATAACCCGTTCCACCGCTCGTCTGACCCACAATCCGATAGTAATAAATGGTATTGGGAGTGAGCCCATTGAGACCCGCCGAGATTGGATTGACAATACTATTCGCCGGAACCGAAATCGCGGTGGTCGAACTGGTCATCGCCGTCGTGGTTCCGTATTCAAACCAGGCTGTTCCGGTCGCTCCGAAGGGATTGATCGTCCCATTCAGCGTGGCCGCATTGATACCAATTCCCGACGCCGCCAGAGTCGTCATGGCAGGAGGCGGAGGAAGCACGGTCAGATTATAAGTGGTTTGATGCGTGATTCCACCCCCGGTTGCGGTAACGGTCAGGGTGAATAGGCCCAGTTGCGTTGCAGCAGTCGTAATCATCGTCACCGTGCTCGATACAGAACCATTGGCTGCTAGAGTGACCGAAGAAGGACTCATTCCGCAACTTAACGACCCAATGGGAGACGAGCAGACTAACGTAATGGTGTTATTGAAACCATTTAAGGAGGTCATAAGCACGGTAGAGGTTGCCGAGAATCCGGCGACCACGCTCCCTGACAAAGGATTGAGCGACATACTGAAATCAATGATCGATAAATTAAATACCGTCTGATGCGTAATTCCGGCTCCCAGCGCAGTCACGGTCACCGTATAATTTCCCGGAGCGATACCGGTACTGGTCGTCACAGTCAGTGTTGATGTAATGCTTCCGTTAGGAACCGGCGTCACAGAGAGAGGAAGTATCGAACATCCGACATTGGCATTACTGGTCGAACAGCCGAGAGTCACCGCAGAATTGAATCCATTGACCGAAGTCACGATAATCGTCGAGGTGGTGGAGTAACCGGGAGGCCCGGCTGCCGAACTCGACGACAGTCCTAACCGGTAATCCGTGATACCCAATGTCAACAGAGCCTGATGGGTAACGCCTCCGCCGACTGCGGTAACCACGATTGTATAATTGCCGCCCGGCGTTGTGGAAGACGAGACCACATTGAGTGTCGCGGTCACGCTGCCATTTGCGACCGGCGTCACCGAAACCGGAGCGATCGAACAGGAGATCGTACTGTCCGGAGATGAACAGCTCAGGGCGACGGCCACATTGAATCCGTTTAACGAAGTCAAGATAAGTGTCGAAGTGGTTGACAAGCCCACGCTGATATTTCTGACAGCCGGAGAAAGCGAGACACTAAAATCGGAGATGGTCAGGATTTCGACCGCCTGATGCGTCAGACCGCCGCTGGTTCCGGTCACGGTCACCGAATAATTTCCTGCTGCAGATGAACTCGAGGCGGTGATCGTTAACGAGGCATTCACCGTTCCATTTGCGACAGGAGAGATCGAAGCCGGGTTCAATCCGCATCCAATATTGACGTTGCTCGTGGCGCAGGTCAAATTCACGATCAGATTGAAGCCGAAGAGCGACGTAATTGAAACGGAGGTCACCGTTGAACTTCCGGCCGTTGTGGTCGCCGTCGCAGGGGATACGCCGATTGAAAAATCATTGATGGCGAGCGCATAGGTAACCTGATGATTGATCGACCCGCTAATACCGGTTACGGTTACCGTATAGTTTCCGGCGGGACTCGTCGATGACGTGGTCATCAGGAGATTTGAAGTTGCCGTGCCATTCGCCGCAGGAATAATGGAGTTCGGCGTCAACGAACAGCCCATGGTGGCGCTCACAGGAGCAATAGAACAGGTCAATGCGACAATGGAGTTGAATCCATTTAACGATGCGACGGTGATGGTCGATGTCTGTGAATTGCCCGCGGAGGCACTTCCAAAGTTGGGTGTCGCGCTAAGACTAAAATCGACCACCGAAAGGGTGTATGTCCCCGTCCGGATTAATCCAGCAGAATTTCCGGTTATGGTAATCGTGTAATTTCCCGTGGCGACCGTTGAAAGCGTCGTAATGGAAAGGGTGGATGTTACACTGCCGTTGACTGCAGGTGTTACTGTGGGAGGGGCCAATGAACATCCAACATTGGCGTTACTCGTTGAACAGGATAGATTGACCGACGCATTAAATCCTCCTAAAGAGGTCACCGTCACGGTTGAGGTGGTTCCGCTTCCAATAGACGTCGTTCCGGAAGTTGGATTGACGGTCAGGCTATAGTCGTTGAGAATAAGCAAATATTGTGTTGTTCTGTTTTGACCACTATTCGACCCTGTCACGGTCACGGTATAAGTCGAAGGAGGCGCGGTCGAAAGGGTCGTTACATTCAAGGTCGACGTTGTGTTTCCGCCTGCGGGAGGCGTGACAGTAGGTAACGAGATACCGCAGGAAACGGTCGGTGTGGACGGCGACACGGAACAGGCGAGAGAAACCGCCGAATTAAAACCGTTGAGCGAATTGACGATAATGGTTGAATTGGTACTGGTTCCGGCCGCGGTAGTTGCTGTCGTCGGAGACATCACCAGGCTGAAATCATTCACAGTGATGGAATAGACAGCCGTTCTTGCCTGCCCGCCCGAACTACCGGTCACTGTAACAGAATATGTTCCCGTTGTCGCACCCGCAGTCCCCACAGTCAGGGTCGCTGATGCGCTTCCATTCGAAGCGGGCGTCACAGCCGCAAAGCTCAAACTGCAACTAATGGTCAGACTGCTCGGCAGACAAGCTAAACTGACTGTGGAAGTAAAACCATTTAAGGAATTCACCGTCACTTGCGTCGAGGTACTATTTCCGGAAACGGTCGTCGCGGCGCCCGGATTTAAAACGACGTTGAAATTGTTCACATTCAGAGTATAGGTCGCCGTTCTCGGCTGTCCTCCGTTTGTTCCCGTCACGGTAATGGTATAAGAACCGGTCGTAGCACCCACAGTGGTCAAAATATTCAGGGTGGAGCTTGCTGTCCCGTTAGCCAGGGGAGTAATCGGAGAGGCATTAAAATTACAGGTCACCGCGGCATTACCCGTTGCACAGGCGAGGGTAACCGGTGAACTAAAACCACCCAGGGATGCAACGGTTACGGTAGCGGAAGTACTATTACCGGCGATGACCGACCCGGAAGTAGGAGAAATTCCGACGGAAAAGTCGTTCACGACAAGCGTCAATGGCACGGTATGCGTCAACGTTCCGGAGGTCCCGGTCAAATTCAGGATATAGTTCCCTGGAGGAGTGGCCGTGGTTGTTCCCACGACCAGGTTTGACGTAATAGTGCCATTGGCCGCTGGCGTCACCGGCGTGGGTGTAAACGTACAGGTTACCGTAGCGGGAGCGGAAGGACAGGTCAAAGTGACAGCAGAATTGAAGCTATTTAATGAGGTTACCGTGACTACAGTGTTGCTGCTGTTTCCTGCAACGGTCGTCACCGATCCGGAAGAGACTCCGATGGAAAAGTCCGGCGGTGGATTAACATTCAAAGTAAATAGCGCATTGCGTGTCTGGAGGTTGTTAATGCCGCTCACAGTAATGGTGTAAACTGCCGCGGGGGCCGTTGTCAGCGTCGTCACATTCAACGTCGAGGTCGTACTCCCAGCGGCTGGCGGCGTCACCGACGCTGGAACGACGCCGCAGGTCACCGTCGATGTAACAGGTGATACGGAACAGGCGAGAGATACCGCTGAATTAAAACCACCCAGGGAATTCACGGTAATCGTCGAATTGGTGCTGCTTCCCGCTACCGTCGTAACGGCTGTCGGATTCATCACAAGATTGAAATCGTTTACCGTTAAGGTATAAACCGTATTTCGTGTCTGACCCGCCGAAACGCCGCTGACGGTAATCGTATAGTTTCCGACCGGTGCACCGCTCGTACCAACAGTTAAAGTAACAGTAGAAGTTCCATTTGCAAGTGGTGTCACTAACGCGAAATTAAGGCTGCAGGTCACTGCCACATTGCTTGGCGTGCAGGCAAGAGCAACAGACGAATTAAAGCCATTTAACGAAGTAACGGTGACCGTTGTCGTCGTAGAGCCACCGGAAACGGTCGTTGCGCTTGCCGGATTCACGCTCATACTAAAATCGTTGACCGTCAGGGTATAAACTGCGCTTCTCGCTTGACCGTTAAATGTTCCTGTCACGGTAATGTTATAGGATCCGGTCGGAGCTACACCCGTCGTAAAAAGATTTAGAGTCGAAATAGCACTTCCATTGGCAACTGGGGTGACCGGTGTCGGGCTGAAGCTACAGGTAATGTTGACATTACTCGGCGTACAGGTCAGCGCCACCGCCGAATTAAAGCCATTCAACGAATTGACCGTCACGGTTGAAGTCGTACTATTGCCGACAATGACTCCGCCCGTATTGGGAGATATCCCCACGTTAAAGTCATTAACGGTCAAGTTGAGCGCTACATTATGCGTCAAGGTTCCGGATGTCCCCGTCACCGTAATGGTATAGGTCGAAGGGGTCGTCGCTGTCGTTGTCGTGACAGTCAATGTCGCCGTGGCGCTCCCGTTGGCCGCTGGCGTGACCGACGATGAAGGGGTAAAACCGCATGTAATGGTTGCTGTCGGAGGACTAATGGAAGAGCAACTTAAAACCACAGCAGAATTAAAACTATTGGTCGAAGTAACAATCACACCGGTAGGGGTATTGCTTCCAGCCACGGTTGTTACGGACCCCAGGGTCAGTCCCAGGGTGTAGTCCGGCGCGGCTCCTACCGTCAAATTGTAGGTCGCATTTCTTGTTTGTGAATCACTTGTTCCGGTAACCGTCACCACATATAAGGCCGGTAGAGCCGTTGAGAGTGTTGTCACATTCAACGTCGAGGTCGTACTCCCCCCCGCCGGAGGTGTCACTGACACTGGAGCCACACCGCAACTCACCGTCGGGGTGGCGGGCGATACAGAACAGGCCAATGACACGGCGGAATTGAAATTATTTAAGGAACTCGCGGTAATTACAGCATTGGTGCTTGTTCCCGCTGCCGTGGTCGCCGTCGCAGGATTGATTGAAATGCCAAAGTTGTTCAAGATTAACGTGAAGGGCACGCTTCTCGGCTGAGTATTGCTCGTCCCCGTCACAGTAACGGTATAACTTCCCGTAGCAGCTCCTGCCGTTCCAAGCGTCATGATCACGGAAGCCGTTCCATTGGCCACAGGGGTTACCGAACCGAAATTGAAACTGCAGGTAATGATTACATTGCTCGGCGTACAGGTCAGGGTCACACTCGAACTAAATCCATTAATGGATGTCACCGTCACGTTGGTTGTCGTCGTACTCCCTGTTACCGCAGTGGTAGTAGCTGGATTGACGCTGATCGCAAAATTATTCACGGTTAAAATGTAGACCGCAGATCTCGGCTGGCCGCTGCTCGTCCCGGTCACCGTCACCGTGTAACTTCCGGTCACCGCCGCAAGCGTTGCTCCCACCGTCAGCGTGGAAGTTGCACTTCCATTGGCGATTGGCGTAATGGGCGAAGTACTGAACGAACAGGTAATATTGACATTACTTGGCGCACAGGTGAGGGTCACTGCAGAATTAAATCCATTGAGGGAATTCACCGTCACCGTCGAGGTGGTGCTATTCCCAACGACCACAGCTCCGGAGGCTGGCAACAGACCCGTATTGAAATCGGTCACAATCAAATTCAAAGGCACGCTGTGCGACAATGTACTGAAGCTCCCCGTGACGGTTAAGGCATAATTTCCGGGCGCGGTCGCCGTCGTGGTCCCGACCGATAATGACGAAGTAATGCTTCCGTTCGCCGCTGGCGTTACCGATGCCGGCGTAAACGTACAGGTCACTGTCGCCGGCTGGCCCGAACAGCTTAGCGCCACTGCCGAATTGAAGCTGTTTACCGATGTCACCGTGACCGTTAAAGTGGTGGAGTTTCCCGCTGTCGTTGTGACCGTGCCCAGGGATAGCCCTACGGTATAATCCGGCGCCGCGCCCACCGTCAAGTTATAGGTCGTCGATCTTGTCTGAGAATCGCCTGTTCCATTCACCGATACAACATATAAGGAAGGTAAAGCGGACGTCAACGTCGTCACATTCAACGTCGAGGTCGTACTCCCTCCTGCAGGAGGCGTCACCGATGCCGGGACCACCCCGCAGGTTACCGTCGGCGTCACCGGCGAGACCGAACAGCTCAATGCCACCGCAGAATTGAAACTATTCAGTGACGTCACCGTAATCGTCGAATTCGTGCTGTTCCCCGCCGCTGTCGTGGCCGTTGCCGGATTCATCAAAAGACTGAAATTATTTAATATCAGGGTGAACGGCACACTTCTGGCCTGAGTATTGCTGGTTCCTGTCACGGTAATGGTGTAACTTCCGGTCGCTGCTCCCGCTGTCAAGAGCGTCATGATGACGGATGAAGTCCCGTTTGCAACAGGCGTCACCGATGCAAAATTAAAGCTGCAGGTAATGTTCACACTGCTGGGGGTACAGGTTAAGGCCACCGCCGAGACAAAACTGTTTAAGGACGTGACCGTCACCGTCGTAGTCATCGTACTTCCCGTTACGGCTGTTGTGGTTGCCGGATTCACACTCATACTGAAATTATTCACCACCAGGGTATACGCGGCAGACCGGCTCTGCGTCCCGAATGTCCCGGTCACCGTCACCGTATAACTCCCCGTCGCAGCCGTCGCCAACGCCCCCGCTGTCAACGTCGAGGTTGCGCTTCCATTGGCAATCGGCGTCACAGGCGACGTGCTGAACGAACAGGTGATATTCACATTGCTTGGATTGCAGGTCAGTGTCACTGCAGAATTAAACCCATTCAACGAATTCACCGTCATGGTCGTGGTGGTGCTGTTCCCAACTAATACTGTCCCGGAAGTCGGCGACACCGCCACATTAAAGTCGGTCACAATCAAGTTCAACGCTGCACTATGCGACAAGGTGCTAAAGCTTCCCGTCACCGTTAAGGCATAGTTTCCGGGCGCCGTCGCTGTGGTCGCGCTAATCGATAACGACGAAGTCCCATTCCCGTTGGCAGGAGGGGTGACAGGTGTCGGTGTAAACGTACAGGTCACTGTCGCCGGCTGGCCAGAACAGGTGAGCG